>NZ_CADFEH010000025.1:0-125641 GCF_902833155.1 Burkholderia sp. BCC1047
GCATCGCTCTCGTCTGCCCAAGATCATGAACACGATATCTCTAACGCACCGCTCGCAACGCCCGTTTACACCGTATCCAATTTCAACAGCCTGTTAGGACGTGTCGAAGGAATTCAAGCTTCGCCCTGCAGCAAATAGACCTCTGTTTCATTACTCTGATTAATCTGCAAATGCACGCGAAATCCGGGAGATGGATCAAGCAAATCAACTTCCTAACTTTGGAGCAACATCATGATTGACGCTAGTCCAAGCAACACATTTCGACATCTACCACTCTCGACCGAGCAAGACGCGGAAATTCGGCACTACATAAAGAGGAAGGAGCAAAGAGGCGAGCAATGGGATACCCTAGAACTGGCAATGATGCTCGAAGACATGCTTGCCCCTCCACCAGGCGACGATGAGGAGCCAGAACCTACCATTGAAGAAGCGAAACTAGCCTGCGAGTTTGCATTGGCATCGATCGACGAAGCCATGGAATCTGTTTCTGCAAGTGAAGAGCGGCTCGCCGCGATGGAAGCCGAGGAAATGAAGCACCCTAGGTGATATGGGTTTGCCGACGCCCACGGATCACGCCCACGACTTGTCGATCACACGTGGCCAGCAGCAGCGTGGATACACTTGGAAGAACAACGTGTCGAACCCTCGGTTTGTCTCCGAAGCGAGCAAGCGATGCTACCGTCGACGGAACGGAAATTCGAGGCTCCGCCTGAGCTAGCCTCCTGTCGACCGCTCCTTACAGCTCACTGCATTGCCTGAGCCATTCGTCGCGACACAAATCCATCACCCCGTCAGCTATCGTTAGAAATTCATTTTACATAACAGATACTAACGTCGCCAGAGGTACCATTTCTAGTGTTGCGTTTTCTGGCGTCTGTTCGACGACACATCAAGGCTCGCGGGCCACATTCTGCGCAATAGAAAGCGGCATGCGCCCAACGCAACACAACTCACGCGTCGTACCACGCTTGGTAAATCTCGCGAGGAAGCCCTGTAACGGCAATCAAGAATTCGACCTTCTTTTCATCGTTGACGTAACCGGCACCTGTCGCCTTTCGCGTCCACAGGTGTGGGTATGCGATGCGGTCTGCATCTACCTGAGCTGCTTCGATTTGACCGTCCGGTTTTGACAAGCCAAGAAATCTGTAATGCCGATACTCAGCTTCAACGAGTATATCAAGTTGGTTATCGGGAATGTCTTCGTATCTCACTTCCATATGTAGCCTCTTCGTATGCAACACCGCGCCGCATGTACCGAGAATCAATCCCAGAGATACCGTTTCCTATGTTCCGCTTTCTGGCGTCACGTCGACGATTGATCAAAGCCCGCGGCCGGGATTCTCGCAACAGAAATCGATCGTCAAGCAACGCAACGATTAACGACTAATCGAGTAGCGCCTCCGACGGCCGGCACGCGGCATTCCACCGTACTCGATGGCTCGATCAAGCGCGGCCCGCGTTGCCATCGATCCTGCCTGAAAAGCACTTTGGAGTGAAGTCGGCACCCCACTTCCTTCGGTGGCCGCTCGATCCAACAGTTCATTCAGCTTCCGCATACGAACCACATCGCCCGGAAGATCGCTGCTCACGCGCCGGCTCGCGTACGCAAACGAGCCGGCAAACGAAACGGCCACCGTCACCAGCATCCAGTCCATCAGTTCCATATTGCCCTTACTCCTGCACAACACCGCGCCGGATGTACCCCGAACCGAACTGGTATTCTCTATCGAGGCATTTGATGCGCATTTTGAACGTTCGCTCATACTGAAGCGCAGGTGTCATTTTTCTTTCAGAATTAATTATGAAAGATCGTTAAATGTGCACGACAGCTACAATACCGGCTGGTACGATCGAGTCAAGCATCGGCGTCCGGTTTGTTCCTGCGGCTCGCTTTAGGGACAAGCCATAAAGTTCACGATGCCCAGAGGGGGAACGGCGATGGCCATAGCTGTTCCCTTTCGCCTCCGCGCTGCGCGGAAAACTCAAACAATATTGAGAGAAAAATGGTACTCAAACCACCTGCGCTCGGGGAACTCAAATTTCGCGAGCTGTACGACGCGATTCATCGGGGTTTGCTTCAGCGCAACCGCCTGCTGAAGCTGGACACGCCGCTGGGCCAGAACGCACTGATTCCGCTGCGTGCGCGTGGCACGGCCCGGATCGGCCGTGACTATAACTGGACACTCGATGTCGCGTCACTGCGTGACGACACCGCCCTGCTGTCATTGATGCACCAGCCAGTCACGCTATGGATTCAGCAGGCCACTGCCCCGTTTGCCGATTCCGTCTATCGTCCAATCCACGGCTTCGTGCACCGGGTCGGCTACCTGGGCGGGGACGGTGGACTCTCAACCTACCAGCTCGAATTTTCGTCGGCGCTGGTGTTCCTAGGCGGCACGCGTAACGACGAGGGGTGGCTCGAACAGACGGCGCAGGACATCGTATCCGACCTCCTCAATCGCTACCCGCAGTTGCAGGGCCGATTCCGCTTCAACCTGAATCGCGAGCCGTCGGTGCGCTCGTGGTGCCGGCAAAGTGAAACCGATCTTCATTTCTTTCACCGCCTGCTCGAAGACGAAGGCTGGTATTGCTACTGGGCGCACGAGCCGGTCCGGGACGGCGAGACACCCAAGACCACGCTGGTTATTGTCGACCAAGTCGCGGCGGTCCCCGATGCGAAGCCGGCCGATTTCGTGCACGGCGCTGGCGACAACGAGGCCGTGAACGGGTTCACACACTGGGCGGCGATGCAGACACTGCAGAGCATGCGGTACGAGTCCAGCTCGTTCGATTACAAGCGCCCCTCTTCCCGCTTTGAAGCGGCGAGTGCGCTCGCGTCGGTCAGTTACGTCACGGACGACGGCCGACACCAGGCGGAGCAAAACCGGATTCCGAATGCGCCGATGACGGTCTATGAGCCGACAGCGTATGGCTATCCCGATTCTGACAGCGGCGGTGCCCGCGCCCGCCGGCGCGTACAGGGCTGGGACGCACGTGCCCGGCGCTACTTTGGGGTCGGCGGTCTACGCTGGCTTGATGCGGGATCGCGCTTCGTGCTCAACGACCACCCGCGCCATCCGGAACGCGACGACGCCGACCGAACGTTCCTGGTGGTCGAGGCGCGCTGGTGTATCGAGAACAACGTGCCAATCGGCCAGCCGCTGACCGAATTCCCGCTCAGCCTGCGTGCGACGCTGGCCGAGCAGCTGGCGGCACACGGCGCGCGCTTCTCGACGCCGGGCCACGCCGAGGACGGTATGGCCGGCTTCTTCGTGCTCGAGATCGAGGCGCAGGACGCGCGGGTCGAGTTTCGCAGCCCGTTCGACCATCCGAAACCGGCGATGTCGATCGAGCATGCGCTCGTCGTTACGCAGCAGGGCATCGAGGCCTGGTCGAACGAGAGGAACCAGGTCCGCGTGCATTTTGCGTGGGACCGAAAAAATCCGGACGGCGCGTTCAATGCGTCGCCCCTGCTGTCGTCGATGCAGTCCGATACGGGCAACGGGTACGGCGCGGTGCACGTGCCGCGTGCGGGCGAATGGGTGCTCGTCGGTTACTGGAGCAATGACTGTGACAAGCCGTTTATTTTGGGGCGTGTCAACGGCGGCACGACACCATCACCATGGCACACGAACGTGCTGCTGTCAGGGTTCCAGTCGCAGGGCTTCGGCAACACCGGCGCGTACAACGCGTTCGTGCACGACGACGCGACGAACCAGGGCGGAACGCGGCTCATCAGCTACACGGGCAAGAGCTACGCGGCGCTCACGCAGGGCTACCTGATCCAGCAGGACGGCAATACGCGCGGTCGGTACCTCGGCCAAGGGTTCGTACTGCACGCCGACGAATACGGTGCAGTGCGCGCGAGCAAGGGCCTGTCGATCAGCACGCACTCGAAAGGATACGATGACGAACAGCTCAGCGTCGACGAAGCCCGCACGCGGCTGCAGCAGGCCGGAATGCTGGTGGAATCGCTGTCGAGCGCCAGCACGACCGCGCAGGCCGAATCGCTACAGGCGGGCCAGGATGCGCTGAAGGACCTGACGACAGCGGTACAAAAGCCGGCGTCAGGGCAGACGTCGGGTGGCGTCACGGCCGGTGGCGGCACCGGCAACGCGAACAGCTTCGCGAAGCCCGTGATCGTGATCGCGACGCCGGCGGACTTTGCGGCCCTCGCGGATCGTTCCGCGCACGTTGTCGCGGAAGCGGAAATCAACGTGGTCAGCGGCGAGAACACCCACCTGGCGAGCGGCAAGTCGCTTATCGCGGCCGCTGCGGAGAAGATCAGCCTGTTCGTACAGAAGGCCGGAATGAAGCTGTTCGCTGCGAAGGGGCCGATCGAGGTGTCCGCGCACACCGACGAAATCAAACTGAACTCGGCCAAGGATACGTCGCTGTTCAGCAAAAAGCGAATCGTGATCGAGGCGTCCGAGGAACTGATCTTCAAGTGCGGCGGCTCGTACATCCGAGTCACGAAGGATGGCATCGAGGACGGCACGCGCGGCGGCCGCACCATCAAATCAGCATCGTTCAGCCGACAGGGACCGAGCTCAGTCGCCGAGCACATGAATAGCTTGCCGACGGCCAAGTTCAACGATCCGTATGTCCTGCGCGATCGCATCAGCGGCGAGGTGCTGAAAAACCACCCGTACGAGCTGATCCGCGGCGATGGAACAAAGTTGTCCGGGATGACAAACGAGCTGGGGCAAATCACCGAGCAGAAGAGCGAGGATATCGAGAAGCTGGCGGTGCGCGCGTTGCGGCCGACGCCGACCGGTCCTGCAGCATGAATCCGATAATCGATGCTCGAATTTGACGAACGACAATGAGCGATAACACAAATCAAACCAGCGGCAGCTCGGACTTTAGCGACGACACCGAACAAGTGGTGCGACAGGTTGGTCGCACGGACAAGGACGGCGCGTCGGTCGGGCACTTCACGCTGACGCCGGCAAGCGACTCGCGGCAAAAAGAACTGCTGTGCGACGTACGACCGATCATTCCGGTGATCTTCCTGCCGGGCGTGATGGGCTCGCCCTTAGTCAACAAGGACACCGGCGAAGATATTTTTTTTCCGCCGAACACGGACGGCATGCTCGGGAAAGCAGGCGCATTACCGGCTCTGCTCGGCATGTGGTTCAGGGGCGCGTCCACACGGGAAACGCTGTACGATCCGACCGTAGCCCAGGTGACCCCGTTTGGTCCCATCCGCGCCGGCAAGCTCCAAAAGGATGACAAGGAAGATCAGTATGTCGACGAGGCAGAGGCACGTCGACGCGGTTGGGGCTCGGTGTATCGATCGAGCTATCAACCGATGCTGGCGTGGCTCGAGGAGCAACTGAACGAGCCAAAGTATATGGGTAAGCACAAGGGGGCTTGGATCGAAACCGACCCCGACGGCACGGAGTGGACGCTCAAGCCCGTGCTCGGCACCGAGCCGGCGGAATACGGCGCGACCGACGCCGGCGCACAGAAACGCGGGCAGGCGATCACGGAAGAATCGGCAGAGTTCGAGCATTTCGCGAAATACCGGTACCGCGTGTACGCGATTGGCTACAACTGGCTGCAATCGAATGAGAAGTCGGCGCAGCAGGTCATCGACGGCATGGACTTTGAGGACAAGAAGACCGGGAAAAAGGCTCGGCTGATGGGTATCAGAGAGATCATCGAGGAGAATCACAGCGGCAAGGCGATCATTCTCACCCACTCGATGGGCGGGCTGGTCGCGCGTATGGCCATTGCGATGCACGGCGCAGCGGACCTAATGCACGGCGTTTTCCATAACGTACTGCCGGCGACCGGCGCGCCGATTGCAGCGAAGCGGTTCCGCACCGGAGGCGGCAGCGAGGGCGGGATAAACGGTTTCATCAATGGCGCCCTGCTCGGAAGTGATGCGGACGAGTTTGTGGCAGTGGCCGCGAATGCGCCGGGGCCGCTGGAATTGCTCCCGATGCCCGATTACCACAATGGCGATCCGTGGTGGATCTTTGCCCGGCTCGATGGCACCCCGGTGATGAAGCTCCCGCAGAAGGGCGACGTATACAACGAGGTGTACATAAACCAAAAATGGTACGGCTTAGTACCGGAGCAATCAACTTCGTTGCTCGACCCGGCTGGCATCGTCCAAAAGCGACTCGATAACCAGCCAGTAAAAATGTCCCTTTCTGAGAACTTTGCGAAAACGATGCTTTTTGTAGTGCGCAATCAGGAAAAAATAAAAGATACATACCACGATAAAACATACGTAGCATATGGGGATGGAGCACTGACACCCAAGGCATCAACCGCATCGAGTGACCGCAACGCCAAACCCAAGATGGAGAAAAGCGAGAAGCTCGACGATCTGTTGGCATGGGGTACGGTGATCTGGAAAGGGAATATACCGCCCGACGTGACGGAGGAAGAACTGCGCGCCGCGCGATTCTTGGGCGAGAAACACGACGACTCCCACACCGGCACGCTGCGCGTGCACTTGGACTCGCGTAATGTCACCATCGAATTCGAGGTGCAGAAGGTAGCGAAACTGCCTCCAGGCAGCGACGCGCCCGATCCCCAAAAAAATGGCATCGTGCCGGGAGACGGAACTGTGCCGGTCTGGTCGGCCGAAGCCCCCGCGCACTGCGCGGAGGGTGGCGCGGCCCACGGAATACAAATGGTCTTTGACCAAGGAGGCTATGTGCATCAGGACAGCTATAAACATCCATGGGCGCGCTGGGCGCTGCTCTACAGCATCGTGCAAATCGCGAAGGACGCACCGGCATGCTGACGCGTATTGGCCGACTCCTCGTTTTAGTGGCGGGCGTGTGCGCCTGTTCGATAACGTTTTCAGGTGAACCAACGATGACGAATCCCTTGCTGTCCAAGCCGCGCCCGTGGTGCATCGGGCGCTTCCTATTTGACCGGCCAGTGGCAAGCAAAATTACCAATCAACGATACGCATTTTGGGGGAACAAACTAGAGACGCAGCACAATGCATCTCCTGGCGAGTATCAAGCCAAAGTCGACGCAGCGGAAAAGAAATATCGCACTGAAAGACGATTTGATCCTGCAAATCCAAGAAGTCAATCGGGGCCTGCCTGGCTTGAGAAAGCATTTTCTCCGACAAAGACTTCAAAGGTTTTCGCTTATCAAGAGGGAATCGCAAAGGCTGCGAAATTGCCCTTTGATACGGATGGTTATATTTACGAAAACAACACCTTGTTCCATACAACCGGGTCATTTGGCTCAGATGGCTTGGACAAGTTCGAGCCTGTGTATTCTGACCTCTATCGTCGCATCAAGACACGCGATAACTGGTCGGTACCAACCGAAACGGGATTCTGCTTCGACGGCGGAATTGCCACGGGGTCGTCAACCTACACCGAGGAGGTCAGCCAGTCGTTTGCGCTGATGCCAGGCCGACCGGCGCTGCTGGTGATCCAGATGCGTGATGCCGTCGACGTCGATCAGAAATCGCTACTGACCAAGACTCTTCCTGAGCTGCGCGCGAAGATGGATCGCATCTCGAGCGGCAGCTACCGGATTCTGCGACAAGGCAAGCGCACGTTGGCCGGGATGGATGCCGAGGAAGTGCTGTTCGCGCTGAAGGAAGGCGAGATCACGTCCTATCGCTTCTACCTGCTCGCACCGGGCGATCCGAGCACGCTGGCGAAACCGCATACCGCTATTCAGCTGCTGCTTGGTGCGAGCAGCCCCGATTTGAAGCCTGAAGAAGCGACGTCGCCAGTGGACGAGGCCGGCGCACTGCAAACATGGGAGACGTTGCTGAACAGCCTACGTCTCCGACCGGGTGCAGTCTAAGCGGGCCCGCCATGCGACGCTACGACATCGTGAAGGGTGACACGACGACCGTCGGCGGTATCGTCCAAGGCGGCGATGGCACAGATCTGATCGGCGGCCGCGAACAGGCCTACGAGCACGATCCGGTGTGGTGCCCTGTCTGCAAAACGTTGGGTAAAATCGAATGCACCGGCCCGCGGATCTCCACAACGGGTCCGGACGGACGAGAAGCAGCGTTGAGCGACGATCTGTGCGTGTGTCAGTGCCCGACACCGCCTCGCCTCGTCGCCTCGCAATCGGTCTCGTATATCGACGTTTAATCCAACGCGGTTCTCCACTGAAATTCATGGACGTCCCTACACTGCCCGCGCTCCGCGCCGAGCTCGACGCGCTGAATATCAAACTGGCCCACGTCCGGGCGCAGGAAAAAAAGGCCGCGCTGGCCGCCTTCAAAGAACAGGTCGCGCTGTACGACATTACGCAGCAGGAAGTGCTGTCGGCGCTGGGCTATCTGCAGCCGAAGCGCCGTCGCGCGGCCGCCCAATTCTACGACCCGTCGTCGGGTCGCAGCTGGTCGGGGCGCGGCCCGCGGCCGAAGTGGCTCGTCGGCAAGAACCTTGACGACTACCGGATCGACCGGGTACCGCAGCCTTGGTGGCCGGGCGAAGAAGCGGCGTGAGGTCAGCAGCATCCCAGGTTGTGGGTTGACTGGTGCCGCGCGCAGTATTTCCTCTGCAAGAGGGGCACCGTCACGAGTCAGCACGAAGAAGAACCAGACACGATCCGCGCGACGCGCCGGACGCGCGGGTCTAACGAGAGAATTGCCGCTGCCATTGCCGAACTGACAAGGTCCGACGATATCGTTCAAACGGTCAGGGCTTCAGCAAGGTCCTCGGCCTGACGTGCCGGCTCGCTCGCTCGCCATATCACATAGAGAGTGCTGACGCGTCCGCTTCCCTCCTCATACGCGCTGAACGCGTGCGGAATCTCCCGTGGTTGGTCCCGCCATGACGTCCTCGTCTCGCCCTCCTTCTGAGACCGATAGTACGGCACCGACCGCCCCTCGTATCGCTTACGAATGGCGCTACCGATGTCAGCACGGTTCGACATGAAGTCCTGTCCGCTGTGCGGCGGAAAGGCGACACTCGCCAGACCGTGTTCACGAGCGAGATCGATCGCAAGATCGAAGTACGCATCCACTACCGAATTGGGTTCATGACTCGCGACCATCGAGACAGTCGGGTTGATAGCACGAACAATCAGCGACGGACGCAACGAGTCGATAGCGTCCACGATCTCCGAATACAGCAGCGCCATCCCGGCGAGCTGGCCGGTCATTGGATCGAAGACCACCAGATGCGCATGACGTGCCTCAGCCCACATCGTCGTGTTGCCGCCGCTGCAGAGTCCCATCGCCTGTTTCGCGAAGAAGGCGGCTGGCCGCTTGGAGACAAAGGCATGGAGCGTCGACTGATGCGCTGCATCGCGCTGCGTCTTAAATTTCCGCTTCTCCCGCTCGCTCCAACCACGGTAAACCTGCAAAACCTTCTGGCGTGTTCGCGCGAGCGCATTGACTAACATCGCATGGGCGTCCGCGTCCTCGCTCGTGCTCTTGTCCAGACGCAACGAGAGATCGCGTGCCTCCGTCGCGCTCAACCTCGAGACGAATTGTTCCTGTCCGGCATCGAGCGCGTCCGGTAGGACGATTCGGAAGAAGTCATGCAATTCGCCGATTTCGCGATGAGCGACCGCGCTTTCGTCATCGAGATCGGACATCGCCTCTAGCCGCCGCGTCACCCATTCTTTAACCTGCTCATCGGCGGCGGCGGCGGCAAGCAGGACGCCGAGATGACGATGCAGCATGTGCTGGTCAGCAAGCGGATTGGCTAACAGGCTGCCGCGAAGGTGCTTGGCCGCGTCAAACACACTGATGTCCGCTTCGGAGAATCGGCGCGCAAACCAGGCGGCAACGGCGAGCGCTGCCAATCCAGCGTGGTCGAGCGGCCGGCTGACGCGAAAGGTGTTGCGCTGCCAACGCATCAGGTAAGGCTCGTCGCGATACCACCGCTGCCATGGGGTGTCGTCGACGCGTACGCGGGTCCAATACTCCTGAACCGAGGTGGCCGCCACGCCATACGTCAAGGCGATCGCTTCCGCTTCCAGGTCCGAGAGCACCGGACCGGTTGGCCCTCTTCCACGCGCGGTCTCTGCGATCAGCGGCCGGAAGACCGACAGCAGCGCCGACATTGACGACTCCGCCTGCGACGTGGTTTCCAGCAAGCTGCGCAGCAGCACGCCGTGCGTTGCGTTCAGCATGACAGGCAGAAACGGCTTGAGTGCCTCCCGTTCACGGAACTCAGCCTGGCGACGCGCTTTGTGATACGCCTCCCAATTTTCGTCGGTACGGTCGACGGGCGACACGATGAGTGGGCGAACGCGAGCAGAAACGACGTCCGCGAGACATTTTCGATTTCCCTCTAGGACCGCGAAATTCCTGCGTCGAAAGGCATCTTCGATCAGGACACGCTCCGCGTCGTCGAGGATCCGCGGACCAGCATAATCTTTTACGCCCCAAGCGTCGGCATAAAACCAGTCGTACAGTGCCCGAATATCGGTCAAACCTTGCTCCTCGACCACATAGCGCAGCAACGCGGGACCTATGTCCATCGCGAATAGCCGTTGATTCAATGCGTCAAGAGTCTTTGCCGGCATCCGCTCGGCGAGGTATTCCAACGATTCAACGTTCCCGCGGCGATGCGCGCGCCGCGATCGCTCGTGCGCTGGACATCTACGGCCTGCGTGTCCGTCGCTTGAACATCGGTCACGCCTGATTCCGGAGCCCATCATGGACACTATTCCGGATGTCGTGATGCAGCGCGCGTATGCGCGAGTGGAGCGCGAGGCGATTGACGGCAGCCGCGAGCAAGCCGAGCCGAAGGCGATCCTCGTCGGTGGCCAACCCGGTGCCGGCAAGACGGCCATTCCGTTCATTCGACATCCCCCAGTGCACGGAGATATCGCTCGGCGATCCCCGCGTAGGTAGGGCTGTGATCGACGAACTGGCGCAGGGCATACGCGGGGGTCACGTCGCCCGACAGGGAGACGTACGACGCCGGCAGGGCACAACCGCTGCTGTCGACCTGACTGTTGGCATCTCCACCGCGTGTGACGACATAGGCGGGCACACGGGCGATGCGATACTGGGTGAACGCCTTCGGGTTGACGACGATGCCGCCGGACGCAATCCCGAGCCGCTGCATTTCGGCGGCCGTCGCCTTCAGCGAGTCGTTCTTGAAACCCCGGAACACCACAGTTCCGCCGGCCTGGTTCATGTCCTTCACCAGGCGTACCAGCGAGGCAGCGGGCATGGAGAAGCTCGCGAACGCGACGAAGGAATCGGTCACACGACGCTGCGTACGGCTTTCGTACCGTTTGGCAACGGCGAGCGGATCTGCAACGGCGGCCGCCGACGCCAGCGTGGGCAGGTTCGGGAACGCATTGCCATCGTGAGCCGCCTTTGCTGTCGCCTGGTCCATCTGCCGATCGCGATTGCCCTGGATACGGCGCATCTCGGCGTCAATGGCGTCCGACGACGGCATCGCGCCGCGAAAGCGCGCGGTGCCGCTGGCTGCCGCTTCGAAGGTCGCTCGGCGCGTCGTATTGATCTGTTGCTGCTCACGCGCGAGCGCGTCATTCGACACGGTTTGTGCAGACACGTGAATGGCCGCGAGGGCGATCGTGCCGGCGGCTACTATGGAGAAAGTGAGCCGACTCATTGAGGCAGGTCTCCGAGGTTCGCACCCATGCAGCAGTTGCGCTTGCGGAAAATCTCGTACGCGAAGTCCTCCCCCGTGTACGGGATCATCTTTCCGGCGCCCCAGAGCGCCGACGTGCGGCCATACGGCTGACAGCACTGACCGTTGATCTGGTCGGTTTGCGCAACGGGGTAGAGCATCGTGTACTTGTATTGGGTCTTGTCCATCACCGGCTGCAGGTAGTAGCCGCACATGGCCCCGTCACCTGTCGTGCCCCACATCAAACCCTCGCGATGCAGCTTTGCGGTCATGCGCTCGACCAGCAGTGACGACGCCTGGATCGCGGACACATGGGCCTGAACGTGGCCGTTGAATGGATAGATCGAGCCGTTGCAGCCCGCGCACCAGAAGAGCAGGTTGCTGCCGAAACCTAGGCTCGAGAGCACGCAGTCACCTGCGCAAGCGGCCTGGGCGATCGGACTGCCGAACAGGTAGGTCTCCGGCTCGAGGAGCATGGTGAGATCGTCGTCGCTCCACGTCGGATCGACTTCGGTCATGTACGCGACATCGAAGCTGCCCGTCTCCATACAGGGGTCGTCTAGCAGGATCTCGGTGTAGTACATGACCGGATCGGTGTACCAGTGCACCTGATAGAAGCTCTGCTTGGTGTCGTCCTTCTGCTCGCGCACCTCCCCCTCCGGGCCGTGGATGCCCGGGTTCAGCGAGATCCCGCCGAGCGACACGAAGCAGTAGGGCGAGCGCGTGACGTCGACGCGCCGGATCGGCTCCCAGAAGCTGAACTTGACGCCAAAGGTGCCGTTACAGAAGCAGAGGAATCCGCCCGGGTTCGGGGTGTCGTCCTGGCCCATATTGAGGAACGTGACGCTACCGATGGCCATCGGGAAAGCGCATTCCCAGCAGATATCCGTGATCGGATTGGCGAATCGGCCGACACACTGACCCGCATCGGCCGGCGCCGAGAACGAGAAGCAGCTGGCAACCAGCGCGATCGCGAGGATCCAGCGGCGAAGGAGAGGGCGCATGCTCATGAAAGCAGCTCCCGCATCGCCGGATACACGTGGAAGACGAAGTCGATCAGGTATGCGCCGACGTGATGGCCAAGGCGATAGACGATCGGCAGGAGGATCACTGCAACACCGCCGGTCGCCGCACCGGCAACGCCCCAAGCGGCGACCCAGACCACACGTGACGTTACCGTGGCCAGGATGTCGAGCAGCTTCGCTCCAATCGAACGACGTGCGGACTCAACAACGCCGGAGACGGGAAGAGGCTCGTCCAACTGGACCGTATGGGTCGATTCGACGCCGATACCGAGGGCGGCCTTCACCCCCTTCTCGATACGACCGATCAGCTCAACGGCTTCTCCGCGCACAAAGTACTCTGTGTATTTCTTGTTCGGGTTGTCGTCGGGAATACCGTCTTCCATCCGCCAATCGGCTTCAATCCGTAGCGCTTTCATTTGCTCGGGCGTCAGATAGCAAACCCCGATCGCCACATCGTACGCAAGCGCCTTTTTTGCATGCTCCGAATTGGTCATCGTCGTGGAGTGATTCGTCGGGCTGTTGGTCGAGCCACGATCGAGCCAATCGACAATCTGCTTGTCGCGCCATTCCTTGTAGCCCTCCGGCATTTCGCTCTTGCCGTCCTCGCCGATCACGTGGCCATCCCCTGATGCGCGATCGCCGAGACACCGTCGCCGTGCGCAAACATCGCGACGCCATGCCCGGCATGCAGATTGATTCGCTCGCCGCTCGTGATCTGCATGTGTTGCTGCGCGATCTGATCGATGTTCTCGCCCGCATACATGACGTGCGTTTTCGGCGTGACGTTGAGCGACCCCGCTTGGGCACCGAACGCCATGAACGCGGAGGCGTCGTCGGTGGCGCCGGATTCCGACCCGCCGGGTTTCCAGTGACGGAATGCATTGGCGATGTTGTCCTGGCCGGCCGTGTCGGCGGATTGCCCGCCATGCTGGCCGGCGTGATCGCCGAGCGACTTGAACAGCGCCGTGCATTGATCGAGCAAGCGAATCAGTTCGTCGCGATCGAGCTGACCACCGGTTGCATGCGAACGCGCATAGGTCGTCAGCAGCATGCCTTGGGCGGCGCGCAATGCCGCGGCGGCGTCGGTGCGCAGCTCCGCGCCTTCGCCTCGATCGTCCCCGTGTCCGTCTACGCGC
Source organism: Burkholderia sp. BCC1047 (assembly GCF_902833155.1). Classification (NCBI taxonomy): domain Bacteria; kingdom Pseudomonadati; phylum Pseudomonadota; class Betaproteobacteria; order Burkholderiales; family Burkholderiaceae; genus Burkholderia; species Burkholderia sp. BCC1047. The sequence goes on from NZ_CADFEH010000025.1 coordinate 13,735, forward strand.
GGCTGCGTCAGGTAGCCGAGATTCAACTGGGTATGCGCATGTTCGCTTGCCAACTGCGCGGAGATTTGCGACGGCGTATCGTCCAGGCGAAGCTGGTTGTGCCGGCGGCCCTTGATCTCCCGCGTCTTGATCCCGGACACGTAGCGATTGCCCGGCAGCGCGCCGGTATTGCTGAAAGTCGCGGGCGGGTTCGCGCCGTTGCTCAACACGCCGATGATCACCAGACGGTCCGGATCGCCCGACAGGCTCCCCAGCAGGACCTCCATCCCGACACGCGGCAGGAACAGCGCACCGAAGCATTCGCCCGCGAGACTCGCCGCGACGCGAATCGGCGCGCTGTCGCCGGCCAGGCCGTTCGTGCCGGCGCCTTGCGCGTGCGCATGGTCCGCCGGATCCAGCCCGTGAATCTGCACACGCACGCGGCCGGCCTTGTCGCAAAACACCTCTTCACCTTGCGTGCCGACGATCGTCCCCGTCAGCAGGTGAACCGGCGGCACATCGATCGCCGGATCGTAGGCGGGCTTGAGCGGCACACCGCGCTGCACGCACGTGAAACTGTTCTCGTAGCGCGTATCCGTTGGTCCCGATGCATCGGGTGGCGGGGCGATTGGCGTGAGGTTGCGGCTTGCCGCGAATAGTCCGCTTGTGCGGCCCGACAGGTCTTTCGGCAGGTTGTTCCAGATGACGTGTCGAATCGACGTGACGACGAACCGACGACGATCGATCGACTTCATATCCAATTCGGGGTCGCCCGTCAGCGTGAACCCGTGTCCCACCAGCATGTCGCGCACGGTGCCGATGCCTTCGAAGCGCGCGGCCGCGAACTGATGGGCCAGCATCCGGTCGTGCGCGATGCGTGCATGATCGTTCCACGAGTCGCCGACGTGCGGAATGTCGATCGCGACGTCGGTCAGCAGGCGCGCAAGATCGTTCCCCGACTCGCCCTGGTCGAGGCCGGTGACGGCCTCGAAGTCGTCCATGCGAGCGGTCTTGTAATCCCACGACGGGCGGCGGACCTTGCCGGGCGACAGGCTCTGGTCGTACGCAAAGAGGGTGACGGCGTCACGTTGCTCGACGCCGGCGTCGCGCGGGTGAAGGCGGACGGTGCCCGCCGGTGCGTCCGGCAGACGATGCGGATCGTCGCAGAACACGAGCGTGTGAATCGGCCGCTCATCGGTCACGCTGCGCCCGTCGACCGGCGCGGCCTTCGCAAAGACCGTGATGCCTTCCCGGCGCAGCAGACGCCGGATGAAGCGTGCGTCGGATTCGTTGACTTGCCGCGTCAGCTCACGTGCCGGATACCGGTCGGCCCGCAATGCCGAGAGGTCGAAATCGAACGCTCGCGCGAGTGCGGGACTACGCTGTTTCCACTCGTTCATCAGCGTCGCGAGAATGTCCGGCACGCTGCGCGAGCGGAACAGGCGGGCGTTCGTGCGACGGTCCATCAGTGAAAGGGCGTCGCACACATGCAGCTGATAGACGGTCAGTTCGCCGTCGGATTGACCGGCTCGCACTTCGCGCACGATCGCGTTGATCGCCTGGATGTTGCCCCGATCGGTCGTCAGCCGGACCGATACGGGCAAACCGAGAAACAGCGCAGGCGGCAGATGATCGTAGGTCGACACGCAGGTCAGTTGCCCTTCGATGCCCGACATCAGTCCCTCGCGGATATCGGCGTGATGGAGCACCAGCAGATGGCCGACTGCGCGTTGCGCCTGCCCGAAATGCAGGGAGACTGGACGCTTGTTCAGGTCGACCCGACCCGACGCAAAGTTTCTCAAAGTTGCTGCTATCGACATAACGACAATCTCGTTATTTTTTGTTCCGGATTCGGATAGGTTCGAATCCGCCTCTCGGGGTGGTAATGCGACGGCACTTGGAATTTCGGTGCGAAGAATAGCAAGCTATTTCTATCTTGAAGTAATATTTTTATTTTGAGATGGAAAATAATTTCTTTTGAAACAATGGTTAATGTTTGGCTGGCTTGAGTGGTATTTTTTGTTCGGATGCGAATATGTCGAGTCGATTATTGTGGGTTGGTATTGGTCGTGCCTCGTTTTCCCATATCGTCGAAATGGGGGCTCTTTTGTCAGGACATGATTGAATTGGAAGTTGAAGATTCGGAATTGTCCTGAATCAAAATGAGCAACGACATGTCACGCCATTGAAATCGGTGCGAGCGGGGCTTGTGCACCGGCGCGCGGTGTGCACGCCCGCCGATCGGATGCCGGAAAAGGCATCTTTCAACATACGAATTTGCCCGCCGGATGATGCGGTTGCTCAGGTGAATGGCGGGCTGGATTCGGACGAATTCCGCGAGCCGGGCGATGCCGCGCGATACGTTTCCGGATGCTCGATGGGCGCCGCTGCTCGCTTTCCGTCGGTTGTTGTCGCCAAGGCAACGCGGTAGTGTTGTGTTGACCATTGACGTGCCGCCGGGCCGACAAGGAACCTATGACGAAGCGTGCCGGCATCGACGAATTTCGAGCGGCGGGTGCGTTGCCGATCATTCCACCCTATAGTGCTCGTCGTTGATCGATCTGGACGCAATCGGGAGTTCGTCGTGTTTCACCGGAAATTCAAATTGGGTTGTTCGCGCTTCGCGTGCATCGTCGCCGTGACGACGATGCTGGCGCCCGTCGCGGCGCATGCAGAGGGGGAGGCCGGCGACGGCTCGAACCACGTCGCGTCGGCTGTCGATCACGACATGTCGCCGGCACGACCGATTGTCGGCGACGATCCGGTTGCCATCCGGGAGGCGCTGCAGAAAGTGCACGCCAGCACGCTCGCACCTTCGTTGCGCGACCGGGTTCGCGGCGCGGTCGCCGGTGCCGCGGGCCGGCACGGCCCGACGAATCCCGACCTGGCGGCCGTCGGCCTGGATCGTGACGTAACGTTCGTGGTGCCGGTGCGGTACGGGCTGAGATACCGGTCACGGCGGCAGCTGCTGACGCTGGATGTCGACCTGTTCGATGCGGAGCGCGACGGCCGGGCAGGCATCCTTCTCAGCAAGGTGACGAAGGGGCCGCGCGGGCGCGGGCTCGTGATTGCTCCAGAAGCGAAGGCAAAAGGGTATGTCCAGCACGTCGACATCATCGAGCTCGACGCCGGACAAGGCAAAAAGACCACGGTTCGGAGCCGCTTGCGGCTTTCGCCCGCCGAGTACGCGCAAACGCATGGCGACTTCGCACTGGTTTTTTCCGGACGCCTGGTTCGGCCTTACCTGAGTGAACAAACCGAACATGCCGATCCGAGTATCGAGGAGCCGACGGACATTTCGACGCGGATCTCCACGTTGCACATGGATCTCCGTGACATCTGGCTGGTGAGTCCGTCGAGCGGCGTCGTGGTGTCGAAGAAGCTGCGGTTGTCGAAGTAGGGGGGGCGGCGGGCGCGTCATGCAGGCGCGCGGAGAGGTCTTGGACGATATTTTTCCTGGTAAGTGAGCGGTAAGTCGACTGGTCCTACAGTAGCCCCCGTTTCGACCCTCGACTCCAGGAAACGATTGTGAAAATTGCCGCTTGCCGCGCCCGCCCGTTATGGCTGATTGCCGCTTCATTCGCACTTTCATCTGCTTCCGCGTGGGCGGACGACGGCATGAGCCCGCCCGATTCCGACAATACGGGGCTGACCATCCTCAACAACGCGACCAACGTCACGCATTGGGGATTGGGCGCTGGCGTCGGCATCGAGCCATCGGCCTACAAGGGCGACGGCACGCGCGTATTGCCTTTTCCGCTGGTCTACTTCGACAACAAATGGGTGCAGGCCGTCGGCACCACGATCGATCTGAAAATCGGCAACTGGAGCGGCGTCAATGTCGCGCTGCGCGGTCAGTTCTCGCTGTTCGACGGATACAGTGGCTCGGACGCCCCGATCCTGAACGGCATGGAAAAGCGCAAGGGCGCGTTATGGTACGGGCCCGCACTGTCATGGAGCACCGGCTTCGGCACGTTGTCGGGTAGCTTCCTGCTCGGCGGAAACAAGGGCGAGCGCGCGAAAATCGGCTTCGAGAAGGCGTTCGCGTCAGGCGCATTTTCGATCACGCCGCATGTCGGCGCGGAATGGCTGAGCAACAAATACGTCGACTACTATTACGGCGTGCAACCATCGGAAGCGCGTGCGTGGCGCGCCGCCTACAGCGCGGGTTCGGCCGTGAACGTGTCGGCCGGCACCCGTTTCGACTACCGGCCGACGAAGCAGCAGACGATTTTTCTGGACGTGGGCGTGTCGCGTCTCGGCGACGGCATCACCGACAGTCCGCTCGTCGGCAGGCGGTTCATTCCCGAGGCCCGGATCGGCTACATGTATCGGTTCAAGTGAGTGCGAGCATGCCAAGAGTGGCGATAGTCGAGGATCACGAGCGCCTGGCTGGCCTGTTGTCTCAGGCGTTGGCCGCGGCGGGCATCGAATCCGATCGGTTCGGCAATGCGCGGGAAGCCGCTTACGGTATCGACCGGGCCGATTACGCGCTGCTGATCGTCGACCGCGGATTGCCCGACGGCGACGGCTTGACGTTCCTGCGCACGCTGCGCGCGGCGGGCCGCATGATGCCTTGCCTGATGCTGACGGCACGCGACGCGTTGCATGACCGCATCGACGGACTCGAAAGCGGCGCCGACGACTATGTGACCAAGCCGTTCGAAATGAGCGAACTCGTCGCTCGCGTACGCACGCTGATGCGGCGTCCGGCGCTGCTCACGACCCTTGTCGCATCGTTCGCGGATGTGACCGTGGACCCGCCGCAGCGCGCGATGCGCTGTGGCGACCGGACGGTGCTGCTGGCGCCGGCCGAGCTGCAGGTCATGCTCTGCCTGATCGAAGCCGCGGGCCGGACCGTCCGGCATGCGGCACTCGAGCATGCCGCATGGGGGTTCGCGGAGGCCGTCACGCCGAACGCGCTCGAGGTGACCGTGCACCGCTTGCGCAAGAAACTGACGGCGATCGGCGCAACGATGCGGCTCACCAATATCCGCGGCGCCGGCTTCGCGCTGCGGGACGCGTGACGATGCTTCGCCGCGTTTCGCCAGTTGCCGCTCACGGGTAAGCAATCGTCATGTTCCGTCATTGGGTTCTACGCCTGTCGACACGTCTGTGGGTGACCAACGTCGCCGCGTTCGCTATCAGCCTGGCGCTGCTGTCTGCGCTTTCCATCTATTTTCTCGATCGATATCCCGACTTCCTGGGAGGGCGCCAGCAGATGGGGAGCATCCGCCATATCGTGGCCGGGATAAGTTTCGATGCGGCCGGGCGTCCGGCATCCGTGCGATTGGGCGAGCATCGGGGGGTGATATTCCGGCTCTTGCCGGCCGACGTGAAGTATCGCGTGCTCGATGCGACGGGGAAGGTGTTGCTGGCCTCGGTGCCTTCGAGCGAAGATCGACCGTGGCTGACGGAGGACCTCGCGACGGCGGCAGGCAAGGTGCTGCCCACCACGATCGACGGCAAGGCGTACGCGGTCGCGACGCAGCGCGCGTTGAACGGGAGCGTCGTCTATTACGTGCAGGTGGCGCAAAGCAGGCAAGTCGTCGATGCGCTTGTCAGGACGCGGATCGATCCAATACCGAAGACCGTCGCCTATGTGCTGGTTATCGCGACCGTCATTTTCGGACTGACGCTGCCGTTGACGATCGGTCACGTGCTGAAGCCGTTGCGGGAGGTATCGCGTGCCGCGCGGGAAATCGAACCACGCAACCTGAAGACGCGGCTGTCGTCGGCCGGGATTCCCAGCGAGATCAAGCCCCTGATCGATGCATTCAACGACGCGCTGACCCGGCTCGAGAATGGCTTCGCGGTGCAGCAGCAGTTTCTGGCCGATGCTGCGCATGAGTTGCAGACACCGCTCACGCTGGTCAGAGGGCAGATCGAGCTGCAGCCGGACATCAGCCAGAAGGCGCTTTTGCTTCGCGAGATCGACTTGATGGCCCGGCAGGTGAAGCAACTGCTGCATCTGGCTGAAGTCAGCGAAGCGCGGAACTTCAGTTTCGGCGACGTGAACGGCGTCGACGTCGCGCGGGACGTCGTGAGCTTGCTGGCCGGCAAGGCGGATGCGAGGCAGGTGACGCTTCATATCGAAGCGCGCGATTCCGCGTCGCCGATACGCGCGGACGGTGGGGCGCTTTTCATCCTGCTCAAGAACATTCTCGAGAATGCGATCAACGCGTCGCCGTCGGGTGGTGTCGTCGTGCTGACCGTTCTCGAGACGGCGATTCATGTTGAAGATGAAGGGCCCGGTATTCGGCAGGAACATCTGCCGCTGCTTTTCGATCGATACTGGCGGGCGCCGGATTCAAGATATGACGGTGCGGGCCTCGGGCTGGCGATCTGCAGGGAGATTGCGGAGGCTCATCAATGGAAGTTGACGGTCGATGTGCTGATGACGGGGACGCGGTTTAGTGTTTGGTTTTAGTCGGGGCGGTTGTCTTGGCTGGCAGCGCAAGCGCGACAGGGGCGCATGCGTGCGGGTATTTCGATCAGGCGCATCTCATTCGCGATTTTCATCGACTGCTGGGAAAGGCACCGGCCGCCTATCGTCGGGATGGCCGGCAGCGTCAAGGTCGGCCGCAGGCGCACGTGAACTGATTCCGGCCCTCGTGTAAGATGCGCACAACTTCGCCCGGTCTTGAGAGGGACCGGATTCTCGCGCCGCAGCGGCAATTTGCCGAACAACAACAAGGAAGCCACGAGAGATGCCGGGGATTTCCACTGAAGCCTTTTCTGTCTGGCACGCGATTCTGTCCGTTGCCCGGCATGCACCGTCGCCGCACAACGTTCAACCATGGCGCGTGCAACTGATTTCGGACGAATGCGCCGAACTGTTCGTCGATGGCACGCGTACGTTACCGAAGGAAGACACGACAGGGTCATTCCTGTTGTCCGCGATGGGCATGTTCATCGAAGCGATCGATCTGCTCGCGGCACCACACGGTTTGCGTGTCGAATGGCAGTTGCATCGCCCGGTACGGGAACTGGCGGCCGTCATGTCCCAGCCGACCCTGCCGGAATTGATTCCGTTCGCTGCGTTGCGGCTCGTCGCCAACCCCGGGGCGCCGAGCGAGGACCCGTCGGCGCTGATGATGGCGCGCCGCACGTCGCGCATTTCGATGGACCCGACACCGGTACCGGACGCGGCCGTCACGCAACTGGCAGCGCTGGCCGACGAATGGGGGCATCGCTATACCCATGTATCGGGGGCCGAACGGGTCGAGCCGATCATCGCCGCGAACATCGATGCCGTGTTCCACGACATGAACGTCGCGGATTACCACGATGAAATCACCGGGTGGTTTCGCTTCACCGAACGCTCGACGGCGCTGCATCGCGACGGTCTCGACTGGCGCTGCATGAACCTGTCGCGCGCGGAGTTCTGGCTTTCCGCGCATCTGTCGAAAATCCTGACGTTCAAGCCGACGCGTTTTTACTTCAGGCACCGGTATCGCGCGCAACTGGGCCACGTACCCGCGATCGGCGTGCTGAGCGGCGATTTCTTCAACCCGGAGAATGCGATCGAGTCGGGCCGTTTCCTGCTGCGCTTCTGGCTTGCCCTGACGAGCCTCGGGCTGTACCTGCATCCTTACGGCAACCTGGTCACGAACCCCGGCGCCGCCGCATGGTTCAGTGCGCATACCGGTGTCGACCGGGCATGGCTCGTCTTCAAGGTCGGCTACTCGCGTACACCGCCGCAAAGCCAGCGCAGGGCGCTCGCCGACATCCTTGTCGACGCGACGGTTTCGTCCCATTCTCCGAGATCCGCATGAATACGCTCCACCGTCTGTTTCTCGAAACCATTCTCTGGACGCTGTGGTTTCTTCGCCGGGTGATCAGTGTCGATGGACGCCTTTACGTGTTCCTCAACGCACCGGTGTTTCAACCTTATCTGGCCTATGTCGGCCGCTTGCGCGCTCGCGTGGCCTTCCTCAAGGCGAGCACGACGTGCCCGGCGTACGTCGAGTTTCTGAAGGCCGAGGGTTACAAGTCTGGCGGAAGATGGCGGCTATCGGACCTGCCCGCGATGACCAAGGAGAACTACATCAAGCGCTACTCGATCGAACAGCGCTGCTATGGCGGGGCCATTCCGAAGTCGGGCGTCGTCATCGACGAATCGTCTGGATCCACCGGCCAGCCGAACAACTGGGTGCGCAGCGCGGCCGAACGCAGCGACGTCAAGCGCATCCTGCAACTGAACTATCAGTTGGTGTTTCGCGATTCCGGCAAGATGCTGCTGAACTGTTTTGCGCTCGGGCCGTGGGCAACGGGCATGAACGTGTCGATGTCGCTCGTCGACGTCGGGATCATGAAGTCGATCGGACCGGACAAGGCCAAGCTGATCAACACGCTGAAGCTGTTCGGGCCGAAATATCAGTACCTGATATTCGGCTATCCGCCGTTTATCCGCTCGGTAGTCGACGAATGCGATCTCGACTTGTCGCCTTATCACATCGATTTCATCGTCGGCGGCGAGGGCTTGTCGGAAGCGTTGCGCGATCATTTGCTGCGCAAGGCGAGCACGGTCATTTCGTCGTATGGCGCGTCGGATCTCGAGATCAACATAGGCGTCGAGACTCCGACGACGATCGGCTTGCGGCGCATGTTGCTGAGCCGCCCCGAATTGTGTCGTGAACTGTTCGGTCGCGATACGCCGCCGATGCTCTTCCAGTACAACGTGCTCGACTACGTGATCGAAACGAATACCGACGGTGAACTGCTGGTGACCATCGGCCGTCAGTCCGGTGCGGCGCCGAAGATCCGCTACAACATTCGCGATTCGGGCGGGACGTATCGATTCCGCGAACTGAACAGGCGCCTGTCGGCACATGGCATACGCCTGACGGACTTCGCATCGCGGACCAGCCACTTCCCGTTCCTGTTTGTCTACGGCCGCAACGATTCGAGCGTACCGTTCTACGGTGCGAAGGTTTTCCCGTCCGATATCGAGCAGGTTCTGTCCGCTTCCCCGACGCTGCACGATGCAATCAGCACGTTCCAGCTCGCCACCACCGAGGATGCGAACCTGACGAGCTTCCTGCACATTCATATCGAGCGTGCGTCGACCAGTGCGCCGATGCCGCTTGACGACGCAGTACTGCATGCCGAGATGTTCGAGGGTATGAAGCGCGTGAACCAGGATTTTCGTGAGGTATCGAGGCTGTTCGATCCGACGCAAGTGATCGTGCATGTGCACGATCACGATACGGGGCCGTTTCAGGGGCGCGATATTCGGATCAAGAACAAGTACATCGCGTGAGGGCGGGAGGGGATGCGTTTGGGCAGCGTCGCTTCACGCCGGGTCATCCGGCGTATTCCCTTATCGCTCATCCCGGTCCGACGGCCTCTACTGATTGTCCTCGGACTTGGGCGTCGCCGGACTCCCCCTCTCGTATGAGGGCCGAATCGGTGGAGCCTTCCCACTGAAATGTGGCTTTCACCGGACAGCTTGTCAGCGGCCGGATTTTCGATATAATGAATCAACGTTCGGAATGTCGAACGTGAAAATTCAAGCATCCAGAGTCGGGTTTTCCGACGCCAACCTGCCCTCCCGGGCAAGGTGGACGCCCTTGAGGCGATGCGGCCGATCGACGGCAACGAAACGGGAGCAGCATGGCTGGCACCGGTTCGATCACCATTCATCCGGAGCAACCATGAGCCAAGTTTCCTCCGCTTCCCGCCCGACCGTCTGTGAAGACTGGTCGCATTATCTTCCCGGTTTCACGTTGACGCACACGGTTCATCTCGTTTCGAGACGGAATCCGGGTATTGTCTCGACCGCGGCTGCTGTGCTCGAAGGTGAAACGGCGACCGTCGATCGGTGGGCCATCACCCGCTGTGGCGACGTTCTCGAACAAAAAATCGTACTCGGTGAGATGACGGAAGGGCAGGCGGTTCGGCTGCGCGAACGGCTGGCTGCGCTGGATGGTGTGCTCCGGACCAGGGTCGAGCATCATTTCGTTCGGGGTGGTTCGGCGGCGGCCGGACATGTGTCGGGGAGCGGCCATTAGACGATGCATGTGTATCGCCGCTATATCGGGTGATATGTATGAGGCTGGACTAGACCAAACAGACAGAGTCAGTTCATCTGGCTCAGTTCAGCCAGAAGCGGTCAGTCAGGGAGATAGGGTGAATTGGCGAAAGTTTTGATCCAAAGTATTCTTGCAGGGCGCTTCTCCACCATCCTTACGCCCGTCCATGTCACCTTCCGTTGATGAAATTCTCGCACTTGATGTGCTGACGTTGCGTGAGCACACAGAGCGAGCCGGCGACGCCTTCGACGCAGACGAGCACCGGGCGAAATTGTGCAGATCCTTGGAGGTCAATGAGCTGTGCTACGTGCGACGGGACGGCAAACTCGTGGCTTATGCAATGCTTCGGCCGGAAGCAGGAGCATGCTGGTTCGTTGGTGCGTTTGGTACTCATCCGTTGCATCGGACATACACCGTAGTAAATGAACTGTTCGCGAAGATTGCGATGCTGGCGAGCGAACGACGGATCGGTGAACTACGAAGTCATGTCTATAAGACTAACCGGTTGTCTATCGCTTTCCATCGCAAGCTTGGGTTCGTGGTGACGCGTGAGAACGAAAAGGGCTTCGAATTCTCCAGCACACTGGATCACCTCGCCACCAAATCGGCGGTGCGGCGTGCTATTGCCCGGGCGGCATTCCGTTCGGACTAGCACTCAGGGTTACCGTGAGCTGAGTGGGCGGGCTCCCCGAGACCGAGTCTCCCGTGACGTGCTGACGCGTACGTCATTCGCGAATCTAAGCGACTTGCCCAAGTGGCTGCAGCGTTCGGCGCTGCTCAAATTTTGGCGTTCCGCAATCTCAGTGCGTTCGAGATGACCGATGCGGAACTCAGGCTCATTGCAAGCGCGGCAATCATCGGCGATAGCAGCAGTCCCGTGAACGGGTAAAGTACGCCAGCCGCCAACGGAACCCCGAGCGCGTTGTAGACGAACGCGAAGCCAAGATTCTGCTTCATGTTCGCGACGGTTGCCTCGGACAGCTCCCGGGCACGCGCGATACCGCGCAAGTCGCCCTTGACGAGCGTCACCTGGGCGCTGCTCATTGCCACATCCGTGCCCGTTCCCATGGCCACGCCGACATCGGCCTTCGCCAGCGCCGGTGCGTCGTTTATGCCGTCGCCGGCCATCGCGACGACATGCCGGGCTTGCTGAAGCTTCGTCACGAGATCGAGCTTGTCGGCAGGCTTCACCTCGCCGTGGAATTCGTCGACGCCGAGTTTCTCGGCCACCGCCTTGGCGGTGACCACACCATCACCGGTCGCCATCACGACTCGAATACCGTTCTCCTTCAATGTCGAAAGCGCTTCTGGCGTGGTCACCTTTATCGGGTCGGCGACGGCCAGCAGTCCGGCCAAACTGCCATCGACCGCCAAATACACGACGCTCGCACCTTGCGCTCGGAGGCCGTCCGCTTCCTTGGCCAGCGATTCGACGGACACGGCGTCGGTCTGCATCAGCGCTGTGTTGCCAAGCGCAAGCTTCCTGCCGGCGACAAGTCCTCTCACGCCGATACCCGTCGCGGATTCAAAATCTTCCGAGCGGTCCAACGTCAGCTTCTTTTCACGGGCTGCCGCAACGATGGCTGCAGCAAGCGGATGCTCGCTGCCCTGGTCCAGGCTCGCCGCCAGACGAAGCACTTCGTCCGGCGTGTACCCGTTTATGCCTACGGCTTGCTGGAACGCGGGACGCCCCTCCGTCAGCGTTCCTGTCTTGTCGACGATGAGCACGTCGACCTTGCGCAAATTTTCAATCGCGGCCGCATCGCGAAAGAGAATCCCGGTGGTAGCGCCTTTTCCGCTCGCGACCATGATGGACATTGGCGTCGCAAGGCCCAGCGCACACGGACACGCAATGATGAGCACCGCCACCGCATTGATGAGACCGAACACCCAACTGGACTCGGGGCCGAAGATGCCCCACACGACGAACGTCAGAAGCGCGACGCCGACGACCCCGACGACAAACACGCCGGCGACCTTGTCGGCCATACGTTGCATGCGGGCGCGGGACCGCTGCGCCTGCGCGACCATCTGCACGATTTGCGACAGGACAGTTTGCGCACCGACCTTTTCCGAGCGAATGACGAGGCTGCCTGTCGCGTTCATCGTTGCGCCAATGACGTGGTCGCCAACGCGTTTGGTGACGGGAATGGGCTCGCCGGTAATCATGGATTCGTCGAGCGAACTCGTGCCATCCGTCACCACGCCGTCCGCGGGGACTTTCTCGCCCGGCCGCACGCGAAGCACGTCTCCCGCATGTACATCGGACAACGGAATGTCATCTTCGGAACCATCCGGGTTGATGCGTCGCGCCGTCTTGGGTGCGAGCCCGAGGAGTGCCTTGATGGCGGCGGACGTTTGCGAGCGGGCCTTCAGTTCGAGCAACTGTCCGAGTAGCGTCAGCGAGATAATCACTGCCGCCGCCTCGAAGTACACGCCGATCCGGCCGTGCGCACTGTACGTTTCGGGAAACACGCCGGGGAAGAGCGTGGCAATGACGCTGTAGACATAGGCGGCGCCCGTCCCAAGCCCGATGAGCGTCCACATGTTGGGACTGCGGTTGAGGAATGAGCGCGCGCATCGTGTGAAAAACGGCAGGCCGGCCCATAAGACGACCGGCGTTGACAGAATGAATTCAACCCAGCTGTCGCTGCGAACATCCATCAATTCGAAACGATGGCCGAACATCGCCAGGACGAACACTACGACGGTGAGTGGCAACGTCCACCAGAATCGGCATTGGAAATCCACCAGTTCGGGATTTTCGCCTTCGTCGATGCTGGGCAGAATCGGTTCCAGTGTCATGCCGCACTTGGGACATTGCCCAGGATGGTCCTGACGAATTTCCGGGTGCATCGGGCACGTGTAAAGGGTTCCCTCGGGTGCTGCTTGCGGAGGCTCAATGGGTGAGGGCCCGACGTACCTGGACGGCGCTGCCTTGAACTTCGTCAGGCAAGCTTCGCTGCAGAACGCGTACCACCTGGCATCGTGTTCGCAGCGAAAGCGCGACGCATCGGTCACCGCCATGCCGCAGACGGGGTCGCGAAGCGAACCCGTGGAGCACTCGTGTTCGTCCTGGCCCTCATGGTGATGAGCATGCGCGTCAGGTCGATGCCCGGTGGAGGGGGCGTGCTGGTCCGCGTCGCGAGCGTGATGTCCGTCCGGCGACACGTGCTCGGAAATCCGTGGGTGATAAAGCTTGTCTTCGCCGGGTTGGCCACTCATTGGACGCTCCTTTGCTCACCCGTTTCGTTTACTGAGACTGGCCGGTACGTCGGTCGCGTACGTTTCGACGTGTTGAACGATAGCGCGGCAGCAACATTCATTCCATGTTTCCGCTCCAGCGAGAAGGGCAGACGGCAGTGCGTCAGTTTGGTCCGCTGATGCGGTTGTGTAACCACGCGAAGAAGGCGCCGGCTGCGAAGAACCAGACCGCGAACACAAAGGCCGGGTAGACGACAAACCACCAGGACGATGGCTCGCCCGTCTGGAGGCGCCGGAAATCGAGTCCGTGAAAAAGCGCGTTCATGAAGTTCATGAACGGTTCGGGAAGCGCCATCCATACGAGCGTGCACAGGACATAGAAAAGCACGACCGTGGCTGAGAGCGTCACGCCGGTCTTGAAGGGCTTCATGGCAGCCTCCTCGTCCCGGAGGAGTGCGATCGAGTTCGGCAGCAGCGCCCGCGACGGGCGAGCCGCCTGAAATCAATGTACTCCGGCCGGGCGTTTTCCAAACAGGTTCGGCACGAAGCGCGGCGTGTGCGCCGCGTATTCACGCCACGCAGCGCCGAACCGTGCCTCCGAATCACGCTCCTCTTGTATCGCCAGCCGAACGTACATGACAACCAGAATGGGGAACATCGCCAAGGTCACGAGCGTGGGCCATTGGAGCAGGAAGCCCAGCATGATGACGACGAATCCGACGTACTGAGGATGCCGGATCTTCGCGTAGGGTCCGGTGGTGGCCAACTCCTTGCCGCGCTGAGCTTCATACAGCACGTGCCACGCCGTGGACAACAAGTAGAAGCCGCCGAGTATCAAGAAGAAACTGAAAAGGTGCGGAAGTCCGCCATGCGGGTCGCCGTGTCTGCCGGTCAAGGTCCACCAGAGGTGCCCCGCGTCGTGCGACAGCAAATTGGCTTGCGGAAAGCGCGTCTGCAGCCAACCCGACAGCAAATAGATGGTGAGCGGAAACCCGTACATTTCCGCGAACAGCGCGACGATGAAGGCGGAGAATCCGCCGAACGTGCGCCAGTCCCGCTGGGTTGCCGGCTTGAAGAAGCTGAACGCGAAGATGATGAAGACAAGAGAATTGATAGCGACGAGGCTCCACAGCCCGTAACCGTCACCGATGTTGGTCATGACCGTCTCCCGAATCAGGACGCCCGTCGGTCGATTTCGTCCCATGGTGCCCGTGTCCATGATGCATGAACAGATGCATCAGCGGGCACGAGAGCAACAGCAGATAGGGCAACACCCCAAGGAAGTGGGCGCGGTGTTCGGAAAGCAGGAGGAATAGCGCTATTGCAGCAAACGCGACGAGTGCAATGGCCGACCGTGATTTCCAGAACGGCCGACCACCATGCGAGTTGTCATCCACGGCTGTCTCCCATTTCGTACCGTCTCACTTCTCGGCGGGATGCTCCCGAGCGGCCTGCCGGTCCATCATTGCCTGCATCATCATCTGCATCATGTCCATGCGCATTTCCATATTCCCCTGCCGCGACGACGTCGCCGTGCCGGACGCGTGAGTCCCCATCATCTCCATCATGCTCATGCCGTTTTGCATGGTTTTCATTTGCTCGTCCATCAACGCAGCGCGTTCTTCGGGCGTCTTCGCGTTCATCATCTTTTCGTGCATGACGCGCATGGCTTGCATCTGGTCGTCCGCCTCGCGGTTCGACTTGGTCGGTGCTTTTGCGGTTGCTTTATTCGGATGATGGGCGTCGTGAGCCGCATTGTCGGTGGCCGCCGGCGTACCAGCGATTGCGACGGCGCTCGCCATGCTGAACGTCGCAATTGCGATGGCGAATTTTCGCGGGAATGCCATCTCGTTCTCCTTGAGCATGGTTCTTGAGAGCCGGTCGAACCCTGAAACCACTCTATGCTCACGCCCCGTCAATGGCTTGACGTGGCTCAACGAATCACGCACCGGATTCTTCATATCTGGCACGCCGCGGCGGGGACGTGCGTACGACATGACGATGGCCGAAACTGAATCGACGCTTCGTGACCGAAACTAATGCGCGTCAGCACAATATGCGTGCGAAAACGCCCCCCTCACTCCACCGTCACCGACTTAGCCAGATTCCTAGGCTTATCAATATCCGTCCCCCGCGCCAACGCAGCGTGATACGCGAGCAATTGCATCGGCACCGTATGCAGAATCGGCGACAACGGCCCGTAGTACTCATTCAGCCGAATCACCTCGATCCCGTCACTCGGCACCAACCCACAGTCCACATCCGCGAACACGAACAGCCGCCCATTCCGCGCACTGACCTCATGCATGTTCGACCTGAGCTTTTCAAGCAGCATGTCATTCGGCGCAACCGCGATCACCGGCATTTCATTGCTGACGAGCGCCAGCGGCCCATGCTTCAGCTCCCCCGCCGGATAAGCCTCCGCATGAATATAAGAAATCTCCTTCATCTTCAGCGCGCCTTCCAACGCGATCGGATAATGCATCCCACGCCCGAGAAACAGCATGTTGTCGCGTCGCGCGAGCAACTCCGACCACGCCATGATCTGCGGCTCCAGCGCGAGCACCTTCGACATCGCATCGGGCAGATGCCGCAGCGCCCGCAGATGTTCCTTCTCCTCGTCGTCACTCAACCGCCCGCGCACCTGCGCCAGTGACAGCGTCAGCAAGAACAGCGCAACGAGCTGCGTCGCAAACGCCTTCGTCGAAGCCACCCCAATCTCGACCCCCGCACGCGTCACGAACTGCAGCGCACATTCGCGCATCAGCGCACTCGTCGCGACGTTGCAGATCGCGAGCGTGTGCATCATCCCGCTGCGTTTCGCGACGTGCACGGCCCCAAGCACATCAGCGGTTTCACCGCTCTGCGACACCGCAACCACCAGCGTGCGCGGATTCGGCACACTGTCGCGATAACGAAACTCGCTGGCGATCTCCACGCTCGCCGGCAATTTCGCGATGCTTTCAATCCAGTACTTCGCGGTCAGCGCCGCATGATAGCTGCCGCCGCACGCGAGCAGCAGCACCGAATCGACGTCATTGAACACACGCCACGCGCCGTCGCCGAACAGCTCGGGCATGATCGACGAAACGTCGAGCAGCGTATCGGCCACCGCCTGCGGCTGCTCGAAGATCTCCTTCTGCATGTAGTACCGATACGATCCGAGATCGGCCGCACCGCTATGCGCGGCGACGCGTTGCACCGCGCGCTCGACGCGCTGGCCGTTCGCATCGACGATCCAGTAGCGATGCAGCTGGATATCGGCGACGTCGCCGTTCTCCAGATAGGCGATGCGATCGGTGATGCCCGACAGCGCAATCGCATCGGACGCCAGAAAATTCTCGCCTTCGCCGACCCCGACCACGAGCGGCATCCCGTCGCGCGCGCCGACGATCCGGTGTGGTTCGTCGCGGCACATCACCGCGATCGCATAGCTGCCGCGCAGTCGCGCCACCGCACGCCGGACCGCATCGAACAGGTCGCCGTCGTAGAGGTGATCGATCAGATGCGCGATTGCCTCGCTGTCGGTCTGGCTGGCGAACACATAGCCGTGCGCCTGCAGTTCCGCGCGCAGTTGATCGCAGTTCTCGATGATCCCGTTGTGCGACAGCGCGATGCGCGCATTCGCGTCGCTGGGCGAGAAGTGCGGATGCGCGTTGAGCGTGACGGGCGCGCCATGGGTGGCCCAGCGCGTATGCGCGATGCCCGTGTAACCGGACAACGCCAGCTCGGCGATCTCGCGCTGCAGGTTCGCGACGCGATCGACGCTGCGGGCGCGCGCCAGCGCGCGGTCGCGGTAGACCACGACGCCGCACGAGTCGTAGCCGCGGTATTCGAGCCGTTTCAGGCC
The DNA here is from genome assembly GCF_902833155.1 of Burkholderia sp. BCC1047. NCBI lineage: Bacteria > Pseudomonadati > Pseudomonadota > Betaproteobacteria > Burkholderiales > Burkholderiaceae > Burkholderia > Burkholderia sp. BCC1047. Next base: position 30,805 of record NZ_CADFEH010000025.1, read on the forward strand.
GTCGACCAGGTTCGGCAGGATGTCCCGCTGGGCAACCGCCCCGACGATTCCACACATATCGCGCTCCGTAAATGTCCTGTCTGGATCAGTGAGAGCGATGGTAGAGTCAGTGAAATGGAATTAAATTTCAAAAAATGAACGAATATGAAACGGACGGGCGATCGTCTATCATATTGAAATTAAATTTCACTCTCTGCCCGGAAGGAGTGCCCGATGGCCGGCATCACCCTCGACGATCTCGACCTGCGCATCCTCGCGATCCTGCAGGACGACGCGTCGGTATCGAACCTGCAACTCGCCGAGCGCGCGCTATCGTCGCCGCCCACCTGCATGCGGCGCGTGCGCCGGCTGACGGAGGCTGGCGTGATCCGTCGGCAGGTCGCGGTGCTCGATCCGGTCGCGATCGGCACGGGCGTCACCGCGCTGATCGAAATCAGCCTCGACCGGCAGACGGCCGAAGACTACGAGGCGTTCGAAGCGTACGTGTGCGCGGAGCCGGCCGTCACGCAGTGCTATCGCGTGTCGCCGGGGCCCGATTTCGTCGTGATCGCCGATCTCGCCGACGTCGCCGAATACGACGAATTCGCGCGGCGGCTGTTCACCGGCGCATCGAACGTCCGCAACGTGCGGACGTTTTTCTCGACGCATCGCGCGAAATTCGAAGCGAACGCGCGGGTTGCGCATGCGATGCGCAAGCGCACATAACGCGAGGTAACCGCGCCGTTCGTCATCACGCGGCAGTGGCCGCGTCCGCCAGTTGCAGCGGCTTGCCGTATCCGAAGCAATGCGCGGGCTCGGGAAACACGCGCTGCCGCACGTCGTGCGCGTACTGACGGATCGCGTCGCGCATCACCGCATTCGCATCCGCGTAACGCTTCACGAAGCGCGGCGTGTACGCATCGAACGCGCCGATCATGTCCTCGGTCACGAGCACCTGCCCATCGCAGGCCGGCGATGCGCCGATGCCGATCGTCGGGATCGTCAGCGTCTCGGTCAGGTGGCGCGCGAGCGCTTCGGCGGTGCCTTCGATGACGACACTGAATGCGCCGGCCCGCTCGGCCGCGCACGCGGCGTCGAACACCTGCGCGGCCGAACGCGGGTCCATGCCCTGCGCGCGGAAGCCGCCCGTCGCGTTGGCCTGCTGCGGCATGAGGCCGACATGCGCCATCACCGGAATGCCGCGATCGGTCAGGAAGCGGATCGTGTCGGTCATCTCGCAGCCGCCTTCGAGCTTCACGGCCTGTGCGCCGGTTTCGGCGAGCGGCCGCGCGGCGGAGCGATAGGCTTGCGCGGGCGATTCCTGGAACGTCGAGAACGGCAGGTCGACGACGACGCACGCCTGCGCGGCGCCGCGCACGACGGCCGCACCGTGTGCAATCATCATGTCGAGCGTGACGCGCAGCGTATCGGGCATCCCGTACAGCACCATGCCGACGGAGTCGCCGACGATGATCACGTCGGCCACGTCGTCGACGAGTTTCGCCATCGGCGCGGAATATGCGGTCAGCGACACGAGGCTGCCGATGCCTTTGGTCGAGCGGATCGCGGTGACGGTCTTGCGGGTGATGCGGGTATGAGCGCTCATGGGCGGAAGCCGTGTGAAAAAGGAGCCGCCACGGTAGCATCGCGCTCGTTCGTGCAATGACCTTCGGAGGACGTCTTATGTTGCTGGCGGGACAACCCGGCGACCCTTACGCAGTGCCGCCGATGGCGCGCCTGCCGAGGCCGCTGTACGTGCGTGCGTTCGGCATTCCCCGCAACGTGAGCGTCGACGCGCACAGTCATCCGTGGGCTCAGCTGATGTATGCGACGAGCGGCGTGCTCGAGGTGACGACACCGTCGAGCCGGCAACTGCTGCCGCCGCACTATGCGATGTGGATTCCGCCGCACGTGCCGCATGCGGTGTCGACGCGCGATTGCGTCGCGTTCCACAGCCTGTATCTCGACGAGGCCATCGCGCGCAGCGACGTGAACGACGATTGCACGATCCTGTGCATGACGCCGCTGCTGCGCGAACTGGTGCTCGCGACCGGCGAGTTGCCGGTGAACTACGACGAGACAGGGCCCGACGGTGCGCTCGTGTGCCTGATCGCGGACCGGATCGCCCGCATGCAGCCGGCGCCGCTCACGGTGCCGTTGCCGCGCGATCCGCGCCTGCTGAAAATCGCCCGCGCGTTGCATGCGGCGCCGGGCGATACGCGCAGTCTCGACGAATGGGGCCATCAGGTCGGCGCGACGCGGCGCACGCTGTCGCGGCTGTTCCGGCAGGACACGGGGCTGTCGTTCACCGAATGGCGCCAGGCCGTGCGGCTGCTCGCGTCGCTGCCGCTGCTCGATGCGGGCGCGCCGATCGGCACGGTGGCCGCGCAACTGGGTTACGACTCGACGTCGTCCTTCATCGCGCTGTTCCAGGCGAAATTCCACGTGACGCCCGGCGTGTATGCGAAGCGTGAAGCGCGCCGGCCGGTGTTGAGCGCGTGATGAACGTCGGCAATCAGAACGCGAGCGCCCGCTGCATCGGTTGATACGCGCCGCGTGAAAACCCCGCGCCTTCGAGCGACAACAGCGCACGCTTGCGGTCGATGCCGCCCGCATAACCGGTCAGGCTGCCTGACGCGCCGACCACGCGATGGCACGGCACGATGATCGATACCGGATTGCGGCCGACCGCGCCGCCCACCGCGCGCGCGCCGCTCATCGGCAATCCGACGCGCTCGGTGATGTCGCCGTACGACACGAGCTCGCCGAACGGAATCGCAAGCAGTTCCTTCCACACGCGTTGCTGAAACGCGGTGCCGCGCAGGTGGATCGGCACCGAGAACGTGTCGCGCGCTCCGGCGAAGTACTCGGCGATTTCTTCCGCGACCCGCCGTGCGACCGGCGACCTGGCGAGCGCGTCCGCTTCGCGCACGATCGCCACCGACGGAAAGTATTTCTGGCCGACGAAGTACAGGCCGGTCAGCGCATCGTCCTCGATGCGCACGGCGATGTCGCCCAGCGGGCTCGGAATCAGGTGAGCGGGAGTCATCGCGACAGATCTCCATGAAGGCGCCACCCATGCAGGGCGGCATACGCGCGCCACGGCGCCCAGCGCGCCGCCGCGTGCGGTGCGGAGGACGGCCCGCGCGCGAGTCCGGTGCGAGCGGGCAGCCACGCGTCGTCGGCCGGGAACGCGTTCGGCCAGGCCATCGCGCGCATCGCGACGTACTGCACAGCGCGTTCGTCGAAGCCGGGCAGCGTGCGCAGCGCGGCGAGCGTCGCGTCGAGCGGCGCCATCGGTTCGAGCGCGAGCGTGCCGTCGTCGACGGCGCGGGCGACGGACACGATCGCGCGCGCCGTGTCGCGTTCGATGCCGATCGTTTCGAGGGCCGAAGGCGGCAGCGCGGCCAGCGTCGCGGCGCAAGGCAGTGCATGCGTGAGGCCCGGCGGCGCGCCGTCGACCGCCGTGCCGAAGCGTTCCGCGAGGCGTGCCAGCGACGGCGTATCCGCCTGCGCCGACGCAAGCTGCTCGCCGACGATCGCACGGATCGCGATCTCGGGACCGTCGAACGCACCGGGCACGCGCAGGCCCGGCGAGCCGGTTGCGAGATCGCCGAGATGCGCATCGATCACGTCGGGGCGGCTGTCGAGATCGAACAGCCGGCGCACGCGTGCGAGCACGGCCGGCACGACCGGCGTCAGTGCGGGCGACACGGTGACGGCCAGCGCGAAGCGTTGCGGCAGGTGCGCGACGGACAGCCAGCCGGTCACGCGGCGGCCGTCGTTCCGGTCGGGCAGGTCGACGATGCGTGCATAACGCTGCGCGTCGATCCGCTCGACGCCGTCGATCTGCCGCTGCGCGAGAAAACGCATCAGGTCGGCCCACGCGAACGGCGGCCGGTACGGCAGCGGAAAGGTCATGTCGCCGTCGGCCGCTGCACCGGCCCCCTTGCGCAGCCGCAGCGGATTGAGGCCGTAGCGCTGGCGGAACAGGTCGTTGAAGCGCCGCACGCTGCCGAAGCCGGCCGTCGACGCGACGACGGCCACGGGCAGCGCGGTATCGGTCAGCAGCCGCTTGGCCATCAATAGCCGCTGCGTCTGCGCGAACTCGACGGGCGACACGCCGAACTGCGCGCCGAAGATCCGCCGCAGATGGCGTTCAGTCACGCCGACGCGCCGCGCGAGCGCATCGACGGAATGCGCGTTCAGGAAACCGTCGTCGATCAGCGTTGCGGCCGCGTTGGCGAGATTGCCGGACAGGTCGAGCAGCCCGTGGCCGGGCGCGAGCTCGGGGCGGCAGCGCATGCAGGGCCGGAAGCCGGCTTTCTCGGCGGCCGCGGCGCTCGGGTAGTAGCTGCAGTTTTGCGCCTTCGGCGGCTTCACCGGGCAGACGGGGCGGCAGTACACACCGGTCGTCGCGACGCCGACGAAGAACCCGCCGTCGAAGCGGCGGTTCCGCGAAAGCAGGGCGTCGTAGCAGGTGTCGGGATCGAGGCGCATGCGACGACTGTAAACCATCCTCGCGGTCGATTCTGGCTGGAATCGGACATGTGTCTCGGCGCCCGCGTGCCCGCCGTGCCGCGGCGGGAAAATCAGGGGAAAAACGGTTAATGCCACTCTGCGAAACAGTCGTCTCTTTTGCCGCGACCAATTTGAGATGACTCATCGAAATCCCCGACTGACACGGCACCGGCACACGGCCTATCCTTTGAAAAACGTTTTCCAGATGGATTGGTGAAAAGGGCCCGTGCGTCAGCGCGCGGGCCGTTCGCCCCGGCGCCGGTCGCCGGTCAACGAACTTCGTGCGGCGCGACGGGCGCGACCGCGCATCGGAGACATTCATGCCTTCTGCCGTCGTCGGCGCAGTGCGCGTGGCCGCCAGCCGCTACCGCTGGACCGTCTGTGCACTGCTGTTTTTCGCGACCGTCATCAACTACATGGATCGGCAGATCCTCGGCCTGCTCGCGCCGATGCTGCAGCACGACATCGGCTGGAGCCAGGTGCAGTACGGCCGCATCGTGATGGCGTTTTCGGCGTTCTATGCGCTGGGCCTGCTGGGCTTCGGGCGCATCGTCGACTGGCTCGGCACGCGCGTGTCGTACGCGGTCGCGATGCTGGTATGGAGCATCGCCGCGATGCTGCACGCGGCGGTCGGCTCGGTGGCGGGCTTCGCGGCCGTGCGCGCGCTGCTCGGGATCGGCGAGGGCGGCAACTTCCCGGCCGCGATCAAGACGACGGCCGAATGGTTCCCGCGCCGCGAACGCGCGCTTGCCACCGGCATCTTCAACTCCGGCGCGAACATTGGCGCGGTGTTCGCGCCGGCGATCATCCCGGCGATCGCGGTGGCCTACGGCTGGCGCGCGGCATTCGTGATCATCGGCGCGATCGGCATCGTGTGGCTCGCGGTGTGGCTGGTGATGTATCGCACGGCCGACACGCGCGCGCTCGCCGCGGAATACGACGAACCGCGCGACGAAGCCGAAGCGCTCGACGCGGCGAACGCGAACGCCGGCGCGCCGCGCTGGGGCGAACTGATCCGCAAGCGCGAGACGTGGGCCTTCCTGGTCGGCAAGTTCCTGACCGATCCGGTGTGGTGGTTCTACCTGTTCTGGCTGCCGAAGTGGCTGAACGAGTCGCGCGGGATGGACATGCAGCACATCGGTTTGCCGCTCGTCTGCATCTATGCGCTGACGACGGTCGGCAGCATCGGCGGCGGCTGGTTGTCGTCGATGCTGCTGCGGGCGGGCTGGAGCGTGAACCGGGCGCGCAAGACGGCGATGCTGATCTGCGCGTGCTGCGTGCTGCCGATCGCGTTCGTGTCGCAGGTGCAGAGCCTGTGGATCGCAGTGCTGATCGTCGGCCTCGCCGCGGCCGCGCACCAGGGCTGGTCGGCGAACCTGTTCACGACCGCGTCCGACCTGTTCCCGCGCCGTGCGGTCGCGTCGGTGGTCGGCATCGGCGGGATGGCCGGCTCGATTGGCGGCGTGCTGTTCTCGGAAGTGATCGGCCAGGTGCTGCAGCGCACCGGCCACTACTGGGTGCTGTTCGCGATCGGCGCGTCGGCCTACCTGATCGCGCTGGCCGTGATGCACGTGCTCACGCCGAAGATGAAGCCCGCGAAACTCGATGCGTGATCGCGTATCGGCAAGCCGATACAGTGGACAACGCCGCCCTCGGGGCGGCGTTTTTCGTTCGGGGGACGTGACGCGTCGCGATCGCGTCAGCCGGCCGAGGCCGTCGACGCGCGCATGATCAGCCGCGGCTCGAACGTCGAATAGCTCGCGTCGGTGCGCCCGGCGAGCGCGTCGATCAGCTTCTGCATCGCGAGCTCGCCCATGTTCTCGCTCTGGATGTCGACGGTCGTCAGCGCGGGCGCCGCGTATTCGCCGTACGGCACGTTGTCGATGCCGGCCACCGACACGTCCTGCGGCAGCCGGAAGCCGAGCGACGCGGCTTCCTTCATGAAGCCGAGCGCGATCAGGTCGTTGTAGCAGATCACGGCCTGCGGGCGCTGCGGCCCGAGCATCACGCGGGAGCACGCGCGCTCGCCGGCCTCGGCGGTCGGCGCGTGCGCGTCGTGCACGTCGAGCGTGAGCCCCGCTTCGGCGAGGCAGTCGCGCGCGCCCTGGATCCGTTCGTCGTTCACGCGCGCGGTGCCGAAGCCGAGATACGCGATGCGCGTATGGCCGAGATTGAGCAGGTGGCGCGCGAGCATGTAGGTCGACAGCCGGTTGTCGATGCCGACGCTCGGAATCGGCAGGCCGGGGCTGCGGCGCAGCAGCACGAGCGGCTTGTTGAGGTCGAGCATCCAGCCGGCTTCGTCGTCGGGCATCCGCGTGCTGACGATCAGCCCGTCGACGCGCTGCGCGAGCGCCTCGATCAGCGAGCGTTCGCGGGCCTGGCTCTCTTCGGTATCGACGAGCAGCAGCGTGTAGTCGTGCTGCAGCGCGACGCGGTTCGCGCCTTTCACGACGTTCGTGAAGTGCGGGTTGCTGATATCGAGGATCACGAGGCCGATGGTGCGCGTGCGGCCGGTGATCATCGAGCGCGCGAGCGGGTTCGACCGGTAGCCGAGCCGCTCGATCGCCTCCTTCAGCCGTGCCTCGACGGTCGGCGAGAAGCGCTGCGTGCCGTTCACGTACTTCGATACCGTCGCGACCGACACACCGGCTTCCGCGGCCACGTCGCGGATCGTCGAGGAAACTTTTTTCATGCGAAGGGTAACGTTTTCGTTCGATAACGCCCGATTGTGGCAGAAAAAGCCGGCGCGCAGATCGCAGTCGATATCGGGAAAGTGCGGATGGCTGCGAGCGGGTTCGACCATTGACGCTCGGTGTCGCGTCCGCGTATAGTTGGAAAACGTTTTCCGTCTTAGGCCAGATCCAAGGAGATTCGATGAACGCCTCATCCCCCGCCGCGCGCAAACCCTTCGGCCGCCTGCTGCTGACGGGCGCGGCCGGCAACCTCGGCCGCCAGTTGCGCGGCGCGCTCGCCGACTGGGCCGACGTCGTGCGCGTCAGCGACATCGCGACGCTCGGCGACGCGGCCGCGCATGAAGAGCTCCGCGTGGTCGACCTGGCCGACCGGCCGGCCGTGATGGCGCTCGTCGACGGCGTGGACGCGATCGTCCACCTCGGCGGCATTTCGGTCGATGCGCCGTTCGACGATCTGGTCGGCGCGAACATCACCGGCACGTACAACCTGTACGAAGCCGCGCGCAAGCACGGCGTGAAGCGCGTCGTGTTCGCGAGCTCGAACCATGCGATCGGTTTTCATCCGGTCACCGAAGTGCTCGACGCCGACGCGCCGCTGCGTCCCGACAGCCTGTACGGCGTGACGAAGTGCTTCGGCGAATCGCTGTCGCGCTACTACTTCGACCGCTTCGGGATCGAGACGGTGTGCCTGCGGATCGGGTCGTCGTTCGAGGTGCCGAAGAATCCGCGGATGCTCGTCACGTTCCTCAGCTATCGCGACTTCATCGAGCTCGTGCGCTGCTCGCTGCTGACGAACCGCGTCGGGCACGCGATCGTCTACGGCGCATCGGACAACCCGGTGAAGTGGTGGGACAACACGAAGGTCGGCTTCCTCGGCTTCCGCCCGCGCGACAGCTCCGAGCAGTTCGCCGGGCTGTTCCCGGTCACGGCGCCGACCGCCGAGTACGACGATCCCGCGCAGCGGTTCCAGGGCGGCGGGTTCGTCGTCGGCGAGCCGATGGAGCGGAAGGCGTCGTAAGCGTCGGCGGCGTTGCCTGCATCAAGATTCAACGCAGAATGTCGGTCGCCTTGTGCCGCTCGTCGACGCCGTCGATGAGGATCAACGGGCCGCTCGCGTGCCGTGCGCGCAGCGGCTGGATCTGCTGGTACGCATCGGATTCATACCATTTACGCGCGGTGTCGAGATCGGGAAACGCGATCGCGATCAGGTCGCCGCGCCACACGCCTTCGCGCACTTCGGGTCGTGCGCCGTGAATCACGAAATGGCCGTCGTACGGCGCGAGCGTGCCGTCGATCCGTTCGAGGTACTCGACGATGTCGTCGCACATGTCGACGTCATGCAGGTGGGCGATGGCGTAGGCGGTCATGGCAGGCTCCTTGGCGGGATGCGGTTCGAGAGTCGATGGAGCCATGATCGCGGCGCGGGCGGCGCGCGTCGATTACCTGCGACGTAAGCAAATCGCGACTACCGCATCGCATCTCGTGCTTCATGCGGCGGCGCGCAATCCCGCAGCGCAAACCATCACGCCCGCTTACGCGCCGGCCGCACCACGGGCGCAGGCTCCAGCGGCTCGGCGGCCTGCTCGCACAGCCGGTCGAGCATTCGCTGCGCGGCGCCCGCGCAATCCTCGCCCGCGGGCTTGTTCTCGATCTCGTGGATCAGCGTTTCCAGATGCTGCCGGTTCTGCGCGAGACGCCGTTCGAGCAGCGCGATTTCGTCGACCTTGTGCCGCAGCGCGACCAGCAGTTGATCGTGCGGCCATGCGCCGAGATTCGGCGGCAGCACCGCGCGGATTTCGTCGAGCGAGAAGCCCGCGCACTGCGCGCGGTCGATGATCGCGAGCCGCGTCAACGCTTCCGGCCCGTATTCCCGATAGCCGTTCGCCTGCCGGCGGGCCGGCTCGAGCAGGCCGCTCGCCTCGTAGAAGCGGATGCGCGACGCCGCGAGGCCGCTCGCCTTCGCCAGTTCGCCGATTTTCATGGTGGGCTCCAAAAGCGCTTGACCTTAAAGTTGACTTTAAAGTTATCGTGGGCCATCGTCAATCGAGGATCTGCCACCATGAATCTGTTTGCGCCCCTCACACTGCCCAACGGGGCGGTGATTCCGAACCGTCTGGCCAAGGCCGCGATGGAAGAAAACATGGCCGATGCGGACCACGCGCCGTCCGACGCGTTGCTGCGCCTGTACCAGGCGTGGGCCGACGGTCAGGTCGGGCTGATCCTGACCGGCAACGTGATGGTGGACGGTCGCGCGATGACGGGGCCGAACGGCGTCGTGCTCGAAAGCGACGCGCATCTCGACCGATTCCGTCGTTGGGCACAGATCGCGCGCTCGGGCGGCGCGCACGTATGGATGCAGATCAATCACCCGGGGCGGCAGATGCAGGCGGCGCTCGGCCAGACGACGCTCGCGCCGTCGGCCGTGCCGCTCGCGCTCGGCGCGCTGTCGAAGCAGTTTCCGGTACCGAAGGAAATGACGGCAGCCGATATCGCCGACGTGCAGCAGCGCTTCGTGCGCGCCGCGCAGCTCGCGGAGCAAAGCGGTTTCACCGGCGTGCAGGTGCACGCGGCGCACGGCTATCTGCTGAGCCAGTTCCTGTCGCCGCTGACGAACCGCCGACAGGATCAATGGGGCGGCAGCATCGAGAATCGCGCACGTCTGCTGCTCGATATCGCGAAGGCGGTGCGCGCGGCGGTGTCGCCGGCATTCGTCGTCGCGGTGAAGCTGAACTCCGCCGATTTCCAGCGCGGCGGTTTCAGCGCGGACGACGCGAAGCGCGTGGTCGAACTGCTGAATCCGCTCGGCGTCGATCTCGTCGAACTGTCGGGCGGCAGCTATGAAGTGCCGGCGATGCAGGGCGAGGCGCGCGACGGGCGCACGCTGGCGCGCGAAGCGTATTTCCTCGAATTCGCGCGCGACATCACGGCCGTCGCGCGGATGCCGCTGATGGTTACGGGCGGCATCCGGCGCCGCGCGGTGGCCGAGCAGGTGGTGGACAGCGGCGTGGCGATGGTCGGCATCGCGACCGCGCTGTCGATCGACCCGAACCTGCCGCGCGACTGGCGCGCCGGCAAGGACAGCGCGCCGGTGCTGCAGCCGATCCGCTGGAAGAACAAGGCGCTGGGCGCGCTGGCGAACATGGCCGTCGTCAAGTTCCAGCTCACGCGATTGAGCGAAGGGCGCCGCACGCACCCGCAGGTGTCGCCGCTGCGTGCGCTGGTGCGGCAGCAACTGGCCGCGCAATGCCAGACGCGGCGCTACCGGAAGTGGATGGCGGGCCCGCGTGCGTGACGGGCGCGGGCGGGCCGGCAGCGGCGCGACCGGACACTGACCGGCCCGCCGCCGCGCACCCGTTGCGCGCCGGCGCGCCGCATCAGAACCGGTAGTTCGCCAGCACCTCGAACCGCCGGTCGTTGCCGAGCAGATACTGCGTTTCGTTGTAGTACGCGGACTGCACGTAGCGGCGATTGAACACGTTGTACGCGCGGGCGGTGATCGTCGTGTCCTTGCGCGGCTTCCATGCGAGGCCGAGATCGACGGTCGTGTACGACGGCATCACGAGCTGGTTCGCGGTATCGGCGAACCGCTTGCCGACGTATTTCACGCCTGCGATACCCGTCCAGTCTCGCGCAAAGCGCCAGCTCACCCACAGGTTTGCGAGCCGCTGCGGCACCGACACCGGCACGTTGCCCGCGCGCGACACGGCCGTGCCGCCGGACGATTGCTGGAAATCGTCGTATTTCGCGCGCAGGATCGACACGTTCGCATCGACGCGCCAGTCCTTCGCGATCTCCGCGCCGACCGTCGCCTCGAGCCCGCGCGACGACTGCTGGCCGACCTGGATCGACTGATTCGGGTTCATCGGGTCGGCCGTCAGCAGGTTGCGCTTCACGATCTGGTACGCGGCGAGCGTCCATTCCGCCTTGCCGTCGAGGAACGACTGCTTCACGCCGATCTCGATCTGCCGGCCGGTCGCGAGCGTGAAGTTCGCCTTCGACGCATTCAGCGACAGCAGCGAGCTGACCGGATCGGCCGCGACCGAATACTGGCCGTACACGGCGAGGCCGGGCTGCACGTCGTACACGGTGCCGATGCGCCAGCCGGTGTTCGCGAACACCTTCGTGAACGCGCCGCCGTTCACGAGATCGTCGCGGTTCACGCTCGCATGGTCGTAGCGCAGCCCGCCGATCACCGACCAGCGCGGCGTGATCTCGAGCCGGTTCTCCGCGAACAGCGCGTACTGGTTCGACTGGCTGCGGTACTTCGGAAACGTGCCGGCCGTATTGATGAAGCTGCCCGGATCGAAGTCGAACGGATCGACCGTCGACGTGCCCGCATACGGCGAGTTGTTGTCGTGCTGGAACGTCGTGTGGTTGAACTCGACGCCCGCCGAAAACGTGTTGCGCATGCCGAACAGCGCGCCGCCGACGGTGGCCGTCGTCACGTTGCCGTATTGCTCCTGGTCGTGAAAGATCTCGGTGTAGCTGCTGCGCCGCACTTGCGCGCTCGACGGCAGGTATGTGTAGTACTCCGCATCCTTCCAGTGACGGTTGCTCTTCATCCGGTAGAGCGTGCTCGTCACGTTCAGGCTGTCGCTCGGCTGCCAGTTCGCCGAGACGGTGGCCCAGCTGTCGCGGAGCGCGATGTCGGCGTCGCCGACGTTGTAGTTCTTTTTGTCGAGCGCGCGATTGCGCGCACCGTTGACGAGCGGCACGCCGAAGTACTGCATCGGATGCATGAAGCCCTGCGCGTACGACGCCGTCACGAACAGGTCGGGCGTCACGTCGTAGCGCAGCGCGCCGGAGACCGACAGGTTGCGCGAATTGCCTCGATCGACCCAGTTCGACGATCGGTTGCCGCTGATGTCGAAGCGGTACGACAGCCTGTCGTTGATCGCGCCGCCGCTGCCGAACGCGGCCCGCGCGGTGCCTTCGGTGCCGCCGCCGACCTGCAGCTCGTTGCGGATCGGCGTGCGCGTGGGCTTCTTCGGGACGATGTTGACCACGCCGCCGATCGCGCCTTCGCCATAGATCACCGACGCGGGGCCGCGCAGCACGTCGATATGGTCGACCGACCACGTGTCGAACGGGAACGTGACGCCGATCGCGCCGTACGGGCGCACGCCGTCGTAGAGCTGCGTGACCGACGACGCGCCGACGAAGCCGCGCGCGGCGAGCTCCGAGTTGCCGTTGCCCGGATGCGGCGACGCGCTGATGCCGGCGGCGCGGCTCACGGCGTCGATGATCGAACGGTCGCCGCGCGTGTCGAGTGTCGCGCGGCTGATCTGCTCGACGCTCGCGGGCGTTTCGAGGGGCAACAGCCCGAGATGGCTGCCGGTGTCGAGCGGTTGCGTCAGCGCGGGCGCCTTCTGCGCGTCGACGCGAATCGGTGCGAGCGTGGCGCCGCTGCCGTCGACGCCGTTTTCCTGTGCGTGTGCGTGCCCGGCCGGCGACAGCGCCGCGAGCACGGCAGCAGGCAGCATCAATCTGAACTTCATCGTTTCGGTTTCCTTCGAATGGGGGAAGCGCTTGCGTTCATTACGCCGCGGCGCGTGCCGCGCGGCCGAACAGCAGCCGGTCGAGCAACCAGACCGCGACGATCGTCAGCCCCATCAACGGGAACACGATGCCGAGCAGCACGAGCCCGGCGATCCAGCCGCGCATCGGCGGCGCGCCGCGTTCGCGCGACGGTGCGCCCAGCGTCCGGGCCGGGCGGCGCTTCCACCACATCACGGTGCCCGTGACGGCCATCGCGGCCAGCCCGAGCGACAGCACCGCGCAGAGGATCTGGTTCGCGAGCCCGAAATAACGGCCCATGTGCAGCGACGTGCCGTACGACACTGCGCGCGATACCGCGCCGTAGTCGTCATAGCGGATGTCCTTCAGCACGGCGCCGCTGTACTGGTCGACGTAGATCGTGCGTTCCGCCTTCGGGTCGGCCGGAAAGTACGACGCGGTGAACACGCCGTCCGCGCCGGCCGGCAGCGCGAGCGTGTAGCCGCTCGTCACGCCGAGCCCGGCGACGATCGCGATCGCGCGGGCCAGCGGCAGCGGCGCGGGCGTCGGCGCGGACGGCGAATGCGGGACGGGCACGTTGCCGACCGCCCACGGCGTTTGCGGCAACGGCAGATCGTCCATTACCATCCCGGGCATCGATTCGTCCGATTCGTGGTGATGGCCGGACGGGGCGGCGGCCGGCGCACGCGCAGTGTCGGCCGTCGCGGCGGCGCCCGGGCGGGTCGAGCGCACCGACGCACCGCCCCACGCGCCTTCCGGCGCGCCGAGATTCACGGTCGCGGCGAGCGCCTTGAAGTTCTTGCCCCACGAGCCCGACCACGGCAGCCCGGACAGGATGAACGCGGTCGTGCCGGCCGCGAGCCAGATGCCGGCCGTCGCGTGAAGGCTCTTCCACAGCGGCCGGCCGCGCAGCGACAGGTCGGGCTGCAACGCGCGCCCGACGCGTGCCGCGCCGCGCGGCCACCACAGCGCGATGCCCGTGCCGATCATCACGAAAGTCCAGCAGGCGGCGAGTTCCATCAGCAACTCGCCGGTCTTGCCGAGCAGCAGCTTGCGATGCAGCATCCGGTCGACTTGCATGAAGCGGTTCTCGACGCTCAGCGTGCCGAGCACGCGGCCGTCGTACGGGTTCACGTACACGCTCTCGCGGCTGCCGTCACGCAGCCGGAAAACGTACTCGGCGCTGCGGTCCGGCGCGGCGGAGACTTGCACGGAAACCGGCGTTGCGCCGGCCGGCATCGCGGTGCGGGCGCGAGCGAGCAGCGTGTCGGCATCGAGCCGCGGCGTCGCGCGCGGTTCGACGACCAGCCGGTGGGGATACAGCAGCGGCTCGATCTGCGGCTGGAAGCAGTAGAGCGTGCCCGTGATCGCGAGGATCACGAGGAACGGCATCACGAACAGGCCGGCATAGAAATGCCAGCGCCAGAGCGTCCGGTAACCGGCGCTGGCGGAACGGGCGGGCGAGATGGCCCGATCGACGATGGTCGACATGGTGTGAATTCCTCGGGTGCGTCGAGCGGCGGGGCCGGTGCTGGCCGGCGGCCGTCAACGTGCGTCGCACCCGCGTGCGTGCGTCGGCGCGGCAGGCGGCGCGGCGCGCTGCGCAAACGGGGCGCAGGGCGGCGTCGCCGGCGCGAGGCAGGCATGCGGGTGAACGCGTGAATCAGGTCGGGCGAAACGAACGGCGTGAACGCGCATGCACGGCGACGTGCATGCGTCACAGGACGGAACGTTCAGCAGAACCGGGGAGGCGCGCGGGAGGGCGGGCGATCGTCGAATATCGATCGCACGAAAGGAGGGCTGTAGAAGTGAACACGGAAGCGCCGCGGCGCCGCTGCGGGAAACAGCAGCACCAGCAGCGCGAACGACGCGAGCGCGGTGAACAGTGCGGCGCCGAATGCGCACAGGCTGTCGCCGTCGCCGGAGGACGCGGGCTTGTCGGCGTGCGCGTCATGCTTGAGTGCATCGACGAGCGCGAGCGCATCGTTGGCCGGCGTGATCGGCGCGCTCGCGTCGAAGCGGGCGGCCAGTGCGGCGCCGGCGACGATCAGCGGGCCGCGGCCCGAACACAGCACCACCGAGCCCGCCTCCGGACCGTCCGGATCGAGCATCACGGCGCCCGACATCAGCGCGCGGGACAGCAGCGTCACGAGGAGCAACCCCCACAGCAACTGTCGTGCGACGCCTGGCCGGAGCAGGAAGCGGCGAAGTGCGTTCATGGCGCGCGATTGTACCGCCGTTTGCGCGCAGGAGCAGGCGGGCCGTGCGTGTGCGGAGGCGAATCGCGCCTGGCCGGCGTGGCCGCAAGGGACGTGCGCGGCCTCCGGTCCGTTGCGCCGGCTTACACCGGATACGCGTCGTCGACCTTCAGGTTCGCGAGCCGGAACAGCGTGCGCAGTGTCTGCGGATGAATGTCGCGATGCGCGGCGAGCGACGTCAGCATGAAGTCGAGCACCTTCGCGTAGCGGAGCAGCACAAGGCAGCGCGCGAGATCGGGCGTGCGGCCGCGCATGTCTTCGGCGAGCGTGACCATTTGCGTCGACAGCGTGTGCGCCATCTCGAGTTCCATCTGCTGTTTTTCGGTCCAGTCGGGCAGCGGCTGTTCGAGCACCTTCGCGAGGAAGAGTTGGAACGACGAATCGGACGAGTTGGGCTGCGCATCCATGGAGAGCCTCGTTGCGTGTGCATGTCGTACGGGCGGATCCGGGGAGCGCCCGAGGGTGAATTCATGTCCGCGCGGTAACGGGCGCGGCTTCTGCCCGAACGGAATGCAGATTCCGTACCAGCGCCGCCGCACGATTGTTGAGTAATGTTGAGCCGCGATCCGGCATCGCGCGGCGAGTCCCGTCGGGACTGGATCGCGCAGGCGATCGAGGAGCGTGTCTATCGGCTGCAGGCAGACGGTATCGGACGCCGGAAGCGGGGCGACGATGCGAAATGCTTCACGGATGTAACGTAACGCGGCATTGGGCGCGTCGCGCGTTTCTGCCGGCGAAAGGCCGCCACGGCGCGTGCCGGGCGGTTCGGCCACGCCCGTCGTGCATTCGCAGACGGGAAACGGCTGCATGGAGCGCGCGCCGCCGCATCGCGCGAACCGGCGGCGAATGCGCCAGTTGTTTCAAAACAGAGACGGTCCGGGCGTGGCGATTGGTTGCATGGCCACACAACTGGCCCAGCGAATTGGCGTGTAATTGTCCATGGGCAGACGGCGCAGGTTTGCCAACAATCTCCCGATCGTCTCCGCGAGGTTCGCCATGAGTGTCCACGCCTTCTTCTCCGCCAACCTGCTACTTGCCTACACCGCTTATTTCATCGGCACGGCCAGCCCCGGGCCGAGCAATCTCGCGATCATGTCGGTCGCCGCGAACCAGGGCCGCAAGGCGGCGTTCGCGTTCGCGCTCGGCGTAATGTCAGGGTCGATGTTCTGGGCGACGGTGGCGGCGCTCGGCGTCTCGGCCGCGCTGCTCGCGTGGTCGAAGCTGCTGGTCGCGATCAAGGTGTTCGGCGGGCTGTACCTGATGTGGCTCGCGTTCAAGTCGGCGCGCACGGCGTTGTCCGGCCCGCCGGCGGCAGCGGCGAACGCCGCGCGCGAGCAGCGGCTGTCGCGCTTCTACGTGCGCGGCGCGATGCTGCACCTGACCAATCCGAAGGCGATTCTCGTGTGGGTGTCGATCGTCGCGCTGTCGTCGAACGGCGCGGGCGGCGCGCACGGCGCCGTCGTGCCGGGCTGCCTCGCGATCGGCTGCCTGGTGTTCGGCGGCTATGCGCTGGTGTTCTCGATGGAGGGTGCGCGCCGGTTGTACGTGCGCGGGCGGCGCGCGATGGAAGCGTGTCTGGCCGTCGTGTTCGGGGTGGCGGGCGTTCGGCTGCTGGTGACGAACGTCTAGCCCGCGTGGAGCTTTGCCGAAAGCCTCCGCCGCACCGACGTGCGACGGAGGCGCCGGCATCGATCAAGCCCGCTTCAGAAAATGAAGCCCGTATTGATGAACTTCGAGTGGTGATCCGACACGATCGAATCGAGCAACTGCTTGCTGCTGTCGGTCTGCTTCGCCGCGACCATCGACCGGATCGAGAACGCGCGCAGCGCGTCGCTCACCGACAGCGTGCCTTCCGCCGAATCCTTGCGGCCCGCGAACGGGAACACGTCGGGCCCGCGCTGGCACTGGCAATTGATGTTCACGCGGCACACCTGGTTTACGAGCGGATCGACGAGCGCGCCGATCTGCGCCGGATCCGAACCGAAGATGCTCACCTGCTGGCCGTGCTCCGACGTCGTCACGTAGTCGAGCGCGGTGTCCACGTCGTCGAACGGCGCGACCGGGATGATCGGCCCGAACTGCTCCTCGCGGTACAGCTTCATCCCTTCGGACACCGGATACACGACGGCCGGGTAGAACAGCGTCTTGCTGAACTCGCCGCCCTGATGGTTGACGACCTGCGCGCCCTTCGCCCTCGCGTCGTCGATCGCGTCGGTCATGTACGCGGTGCGATGCATGCCGGGCAACGGCGTGATGCTGACGCCCTTTTCCCACGGCATGCCGATCTTCAGCTGTTCGAGCGCGGCGGTGAAGCGCTTCAGGAATTCGTCGACGATCGAGCGATGCACGAGCAGCATCTTCAACGCGGTACAGCGCTGGCCGTTGAACGACAGCGCGCCGAGCAGGCACTCCTTCACGGTGAGGTCGAGATCGGCGTCGGGCAGCACGATCGCCGCGTTCTTCGCGTCGAGGCCGAGGATCGCGCGCAGCCGGTGCGACTTCGGATGCTGCTTCTTCAGGTGATCGGCGACCTTGCTCGAGCCGATCAGCGCGAGCACGTTGATCTTGCCCGACGCGAGCATGTGCGGCACGACCACCGCGCCCGGCGCGTAGATCGTATTGATCACGCCCTTCGGGAACGCGTCGCGGAACGCTTCGAGCAGCGGCTCGAACAGCAGCGTGCCGTATTGCGGCGGCTTGAACACCACGGTATTGCCCATCAGCAGCGCGGGAATCAGCGTCGCGAAGGTTTCGTTCAGCGGATAGTTGTACGGGCCCATGCACAGCACGACGCCGAGCGGCGTGCGGCGGATCTGGCCGATCGTGCCTTCCGCGATCACGAAGCGCGAGTTCGCGTTGTCGAGCTCCTTCAGCGCGTCGATCGTCTGCGTCATGTACGTGACGGTGCGGTCGAACTCCTTCTGCGAATCGGCGAGGCTCTTGCCGATCTCCCACATGATCAGGTTCACGACGAGTTCGCGCTGCGCGACCATCCGCTTGATGAAGTCCTGCATGCACGCGATGCGCTGCTCGACCTTCATCGTCGGCCACTCGCCGCGGCCGGCGTCGTACGCGCGCACCGCGGCGTCGAGCGCCGCGTCGCTTTCCGTTTCGCCCATCACCGGGTAGCTGCCGATCTCGACCTGCTCGACGCTGCCATCCGCCTGCCGCACGCACACGGGCGACAGCACGGTCTTGGTCGCGCCGTCCCACGGTCGCAATTCGCCGTCGACGAGCGACACGCGCTGATGAATCGGCGAAGCCAGCCGGAATTCGGCGGGGATGTCCTGTAATGCGGGAAACAGGTGCTGCAGGGAGGCGGAATCGGGCATGACGGTCTCGTTTGACGGGGTGTCCGGGAAGGACGGGCGATGCGAATCCTGAACGGAATGATCCTCGATCCTGAATCGGCATCATGACGCGCACGCGACTGCGCGTCACGCACGAACATGGCCGATTCAACGAATGGAACCAGTTCCATTTAAAAGGAACGCCGCGACGAATGCAACACAGAGGGAGTCGTGTCGCAATTACCGTAAGCATTTGGAAAGACTGTTGCCGAATCGCCGTTATAACAGCTTGGGTGCAACCGCAAACGTTTTACTTCGGCAGAATTGAGCGGATAATGGCCCGACGCGGTGAGGAAAAAAATGCAGTGAACCTGAGAGCAGACGTAGTGAAGAACAGAAGAAGATCCGCCGCGCCGCCGATGCGAGGTCGGCTGCCCGGAGCGCCGGGCCGGGGTTGCCCGGTCCGGCGCACACCGGACTATTGAATCCGTCCCGCCTGCTTGTCCCTATCCTTCGCGATCCTTCCCAGCTTCTCCGTCGCCCTCCCGAATCTCGCCTTTTACCGATCGTTGCCGCATGAGGCGACTGATCCAATGCTTTCTTTTTCATTACGATTCGGGGCCGCCAAATGGCTTGAATAGAAAGGCATTCGTCAGGAATGCAGGGCGCGATAAGCGTTCACGTTGCGGGCAGGCGACACGATGAAAATTAATTAAAAACACGAATCATTCTCGTTTATTATTTCGCCGCATTACGGGCCGTGACGGGGCGTCACGGCTTTTTTCGTGCCGGTTGCGCCGGCCGGCAGCGATACGCGCCGGCCGTTCGCCGTTTTCTTCACCCCCTTCCACGTTCACGATGAAACTCAACACGAGCGCGTGCCATGCGCTTCTGATCGCCACGTCGCTGGCCGGCGCCCGCACTTCGTTTGCGCAGGCGGCCGACGCCGCGGCGACCCTGCCCGCGATTTCCGTCAACGCGGCCGCCGAGCATGCGTCGTACGACGGCGGCCATTCGCGCGCGGCGACCAAGACCGACATGTCGCTGATGGACGTGCCGCAGACCGTGAACGTCGTGCCGCACGCGGTGATCGAGGATCAGAACGCGACGTCGCTGCAGGATGCGTTGCGCAACGTGCCGGGCGTCGGCTTCTCGGTCGGCGACGGCCAGCGCGACCAGATCACGATCCGCGGCTTCAACAGCATCACGGACCAGTACGTCGACGGCATTCGCGACGATGCGCTGTACTACCGCGACCTGTCGAACGTCGATCGCGTGGAGGTGCTGAAGGGGCCGGCGGCCGTGCTGTACGGGCGCGGCTCGGCGGGCGGCATCGTGAATCGCGTGCTGAAGCGGCCGCAGGCGAACCCGGTGAACGACGTGGGCGTGACGCTCGGCACGCGCGGCGAGCGGCGCGGCGAATTCGACCTCGGCTGGAACCCGAACGACGCGGCGCGCTTCCGCATGACCGGCGCGGCCGAGAATTCGAACAGCTTCCGCGACCAGTTCCAGCTCAACCGGCAGGCGATCGCGCCGTCCGCGCAGTTCAAGCTCGACCGCGACACGGTGCTGAACGTCGAATTCGACTACCTGCACGACCGCCGCACGTCCGACCAGGGCGTGCCCGCGTATCGCGGCCGGCCGGTCGACGTGCCGATCAACACGTACTACGGGTCGGCCGACGGGGTGAACAGTTCGTACAACGACGTCTCCGCGAAAAGCGCGACGGTGTCGCTCGATCACCGCTTCAACGATTCGCTGTCGTTCCACGGCGCGATCCGCGCGTACGACTTCTCGCTCGAGCGGAAGAACTACGTGAACTACGAGCCGATCAAGACTGCCGCGCACCCGGTCGTCACGCTCGACCAGTCGACGCGCCAGCGTACCGATCACGGCATCGACGGGCTGTTCGAACTCACGCAGAAGACGTCGCTGTTCGGCATGCGCCACGAGCTGCTGTACGGGCTCGAGCTGTCGCAGCAGCAGAAGTTCGACACGATCTACAGCGTGACGAAGGTCGCGACCTATGATCTCTTCAATCCGCAGCCGGTCGTCCTGCCCGGCGTGCCGACCGGCACGCGTGCGAAGACGAACGCGTCGACCGTCGTCGGGCTCGCGGGCGTCTACGCGCAGGACCTGATCTCGTTGACCGAACACTGGAAGGTGCTCGCGGGCCTGCGCTTCGACTACCTGAACCAGATCCGCCACGACTACACGTCGTCGAACGTCAATCTCGACCGTACCGATCATGCGTGGAGCCCGCGCGTCGGGCTGATCTACGAACCGCTCGACTGGCTCACGCTGTACGGGTCGTTCAGCCAGTCGTTCTCGCCGCTGGCCGACACGCTGATCAGTTCCGGCGCGTTCTCGAACGGCGCCGCGCTCGCGCCGCAGAAGACCACCGCGTATGAAGTCGGCTCGCGCTTCGACCTCGGCGGCAAGGCGACGGCCAGCGTCGCGCTGTTCGACATGCGCCAGACCAACCAGCAGATCGGCGATCCGGCGAATCCCGGCTACGCGCTGCCGATCGGCACGCAGCACGTTCGCGGGATGGAGCTCGGCTTCACCGGCGAGATCGCGCCGAAGTGGTCGGTGTATGCGGGTTACGCGTACCTGAACGGCACGGTGGACGGTTCCGCGCAATCGACGGCGGCCGGCCTCGCGGTGTCGAGCAACACGCCGGGGCTGATGCCGCGCCACAGCGCGAACCTGTGGCTCAAGCGCGAGCTGCCGTACGGCTTCTATGCGGCGGCCGGCATGCAGTTCCAGTCGGCGCGCTATACGTCGGCGAGCGATCTCGTCACGCTGCCGTCGTTCACGGTGTTCAACCTGGGCGCCGGCTATCGCAGCAAGAAGGTCGACGTGACGCTCACGCTCGACAACCTGTTCAATCGCCGCTACTTCATCTCCGCGCACGGCAACGCGGACCTGTACAACATGCCCGGCGATCCGCGCACGCTGACCGCCACGGTGAAGTGGCACATGTAACGCACGCGGTGCGCGACAATGCGGGTCTTCGTCACGATGATCCGCGCCCGACTGCCCATGATCCGCCTCGCGATTGATGTGTCCAGCATGACCGACCGCGCCCGCGCGCTGCTTTTATCGTTGCTCGCATGCGGCCCGCTCGCGGCCGGGGCGCAGACGATCGCGGCGGATGCCGAGCCGGACTGCCATGCTGTACATGTCGACCGGACGATCACGCTGTCGGGGCGCTACGCGCTCGACTACGGCGACGAGTCGATCGGGTCGGACGTGTGGTTCGAAGAGGACGACGCATCGGCGCGGCGCTTGCCCGCCCGCTCGCAACGCGCGGGCGTGATCGTTTTCACGAACCGGCACGAGGCAACGCGCGGGCTGCGGCTGCCCGCCGCGCAGCCGCGCGGCGTGTGCCGGTTCGACGGCCGCGCGACGCTCGTGATCCGCGATCTGGAGACGGCGTGCCCCGGGCTGGAAACCCCCGATCGCGCGCGGCTGGTGAAGGTCGTGGCGGCCGACGTGCCGTCGCGACACGCATGCGCAGCCGCCGCGCGATGACGTCGGCGCGACGGCGCCGTTACTCGACGTCCTCGTCGTCTTCCTCATCTTCTGCATCGGCGTTGTGCGCATCGCGTTCCGGCGCCGCATACGCGCTCGCCTGTTCGAGCAGCCAGCTGCGGAACGATTCCAGCGGCTTGCTGTGGCTGAACTCGGTCGGATACACGAGGTAATACGCCGAATCGCCGACGGTTGCCGCATCGCACGGCACGACGAGGCCGAGCTGCTGCAACTGTTCCTCGACGAAGAACTTCGGCACGAGCGCGACGCCGAGCCCGGCCGCGGCCGCGCTGATCAGCATCGTATGCAGTTCGTAGCGCACGCCCTGCATCGTGCGGATGTCCTCGACGCCGTGCGTCTCGAACCACTGCGCCCACGCGCCGGGGCGCGTCGTCGAGTGCAGCAGCGGATACGCGAGCAGATCCTCGACGCGCTCGACCGGCCCGTTCAGCAGCGCGGGCGCGCAGATCGGCACCACTTCCTCGCCGAACAGGTAGTCGGACGACGTGCCGGGCCAGGTCGGCTTGCCGTAGTGGATCGCGGCTTCGAAGTGCGTGTCCTCGAACGAGAACAGGTCGGTGCGGCTGCCCATGTTCACGCGCACGTCCGGCGTGCGGTCGTAGAAGCTCTTGATGCGCGGAATCAGCCAGTGCGACGCGAAGGTCGGCAGCACCGCGAGTTCCAGGTAACCGCCGCCGCTGCCGTGCGCGATGATCGACAGCGTGTCGCGGTCGAGCGCTTCCAGCGCGCGCCGCACCTGCGTGCCGTACAGCTTGCCGGCGCGCGTCAGCACGACGCGCTGCTTCACGCGCGCGAACAGCCGCACGCCGAGGCTCGCCTCCAGCGTCGCGATCTGCCGCGACACCGCGCTTTCGGTCAGGAACAGCTCCTTGGCCGCGTGCGTGAAGCTCTCGTGGCGGGCGGCGGCTTCGAACGCCACCAGCGCGCCCATGTTGGGGATCTTGAATTTGCGCATGATGCTCGATTTGTCTGATGAACGGACCCGTGCGGCCCCGGGGTGAAGCGCCCGCGAGGAACGGCCGATAATTCCAAAAACTCATCACGTCTCAATTTAATCTCGCTTTACGCCCCGCTGCAACCCTTTGAATAATGCTTCCCGTGCAAGGTCAGGCGCCCGCGGGCGGCTGGCCGACGCGTGGCCGGCACGATTGCCGGCGGTCCCCGACACGAGAATCCCGATGCGCAATCCGAATATCGACAGCCTGCTGACGAAGCTGCTGGGACAGGCGAAGACCGACGCCCTGTTCTCCACCCTGAACATGCCGGCCATCCTCGAGGAATGGGAAGACGGCGTCGTGACGCGCGCGGAAATCGCGCAGGCGATGAACATGGCGCTGTTCGAAGGGCTGCTCGAGCGTTCGGCGAACGGCCGCGCGTACACGGCCGACGCGGTCGAAAGCGGCGGCTCGGTCTATTTCGACCACGGCGCGTTGCGCACGGTGCGCTGGCCGCACACGGGCGCGCTGCCGCCGGGCGAGGCCGCGTTCACGCGCATCCTGCGGCCGCTCGGCTTTCGCCTGAACGGCCGTTACCCGCTAGACAAGCTCGGCATGACCGGCCGCGCGTATGCGCATGAAGACGCGCCGGACGAAATCGCACAGTTCTTCGTCAGCGAACTGCATCCGGAGCGCTTCTCGAAGGAATTCCAGCAGGCCGTGACGAACGTCGTCGGCTCGTCGCGCGATCCGCTGTCGCCGGCGGCCGTCGCGCTGCTGTGGGAAGTCGAGCGCGAAGGCTGGCTGTCGCTGGAAGCCGCGCATGCGTTGCTGCCGGAGATCGTCGGCGCGTTCGCGCGTCAGCACGACGTGCCGAACGAACTCGACTACGAGACGCTGCTGATGGAATCGGCGGAAATGGCGTGGATCGCGACCGAGGGCAATGCGTTCAATCACGCGACCGACCGCGTCGCCGACGTGTTCAAGCTGTCCGACGACGAGAAGGCGAAGGGGCGGCCGATGAAGCCGGAAGTCGAACGCTCGCGCTCGGGCCGCGTGTTCCAGACGGCCTATCGCGCGGATACGGTCGAGCGCGAGTTCCGTACCCGCGACGGCGGCACGGTCAAGCGCAACGTGCCGGGATCGTTCTACGAGTTCATCACGCGCAAGCGCACGTTCGACCAGGCGGCGCGTCGCTGGGTGACCGACCTGCGCTTCGACGCGGGCAACGCGCAAGGCATCTTCAAGATGACGGCGAACGCGGCGAAGTAAGCGCGACGCATCGCGTACCGCATGTACACGCAGATGGGCCGGCGGCTGGTTTCAGCCGTCGGCCCATTTTCGTCGACGGGGCGTCACGTGCATCAGAAGAGGTGCGTGACCAGATAAAACAGCACGAGCAGCCCGATCGGTACACCGAGCAGCCATGCGATCAGATATTTGCCCATGTCGTTGTCCTCCGCGTGGCCGCGACGCGACGTGCGTCGCGGCGGGGTGAGACGACTGGCGCGTTACAGCTCGCGGTCGAATTCCTTCAACTGCCTCTCGGCTTCGTCGCGGGCGATCCCGTAACGCTCCTGGATCTTCCCGGCCAGATAATCGCGATTGCCTTCCGCGACCGCGAGATCGTCGTCGGTCAACTTGCCCCACTTCGCCTTCACCTTGCCGGTGAGCTGCTTCCACTGGCCCTTGATCTTGTCTTCGTTCATGGTGTGCTCCTTGTGTACGGGGAGAAAAGTGCGGCGGTCGGCCGCCGCGTGGTAGCTCAGCCCTTCGCCTTCAGGCCGGATGCGTCGACGTGCTTCACGCCCTTGACCGCGCGCGTCACGGCGACGGCCTTCTTCACGGCGGTCTTGGTCGGCAGCACGCCCGTGAGCGTGACGACGCCGTCCACCGTCTTCACGCTGACGTCGGTGCTTTCCACGCCCTTGGTGGTGGCGAGTTCACCCTTCACCTTGGTCGTGATCCACGTGTCGGTGACAGGCTGGTTCGATTCGGTCGCCATGCCGCTGTCGGTCGACGAGGCTTGGGCGTGCGCGTTCGTGAGCGGGGCGGCGGACAGCAGGAAAGCCGCGCTGACGGCGAGCAGCGTCGAAAGGTGCGAGGTCTTGTTCATTGATGTTCTCCTTCGATTGGCGGGTTGAATCAGTTAGTCCGGGAGCACGGATCGTTCCCGTGCAGCCTGCCCGCGCTAGCGGGCGATCGGCGTGTCGTAGCCGGGTTCGCGCGGCGGCATGTCCGGGCGCGGCACGTCGGGCGGCAGCGGCACCGGCGGATCGGTGCCGGGCGCCGGTTCGGGCGGATGGTCAGGGGCCGGCTCGGGCCGCGTCGGATTGGGTGTCTGTTGCAATTTCATCCGGTGTCCTCCTCTGCGGTATGAAAGGGCGGCGCATGAACGCCGATGCAGTACCAGCGTACCGACGCGAAAGCGAGCGGACATCGCGCAAATTCACCTGATCGGCTAGTGCGTTTGCACCGGGGGACGGAACGGACGGGCGGGCACGCGACGTGCACCATGACCCGGGCAATGCGGCGCGACGGGTGCGAGGGTCGTGCCGCGCCGTTCGGCGGGGCGCCGCACGAAACGCGGGCGGCATGCGAATGTACTATTCGGGATAGTGCATCCGCGCCTGTCGCGCCGTTGCGCCGCACGCGATCATCGCCGCACCGCCGGCCGACGGGTGACGCTGCAACGGGCGCCCGGCCGACGCACTGTTGACTGCTCATGTTTGACGACAGGGACAACGAATCGATGAACGAACCAGTAGACGAACAGGTACTCAAGTCGCATACCGACCGGCGCCAGCTGCACCAGATCATCGCGGGGCTCACCGAGGGCGTGCTCCTGATCGAACCCGACCAGCGCATCGTCTGGGCGAACGAGGCCGCGCTCGCGATGCACGGCGTGACCGAGCTGAAGGCGCTCGGCGCGAACGTCACCGAATACCGCGAGCGGTTCCGGCTGCGCTACCGGAACAACCATCCGGTGCGCGACGGCCACTATCCGATGGATCGCGTGATCGCCGGCGAGGAGTTCAGCGACGTGACGGTCGAAGTCGAATCGGCCGCCGACGAGTCGGTGAGCTGGGTGCACCGCATCCGCAGCCTCGTGCTGACGAACGCGGCCGGCGCACCCGACTGCCTCGCGCTCGTGCTGCACGACGCGACCGAATGGGCGAGCGCCGAGGAGCGCTTCGAGCGCACCTTCAACGCGAATCCGGCGCCGGCCGTGATCTGCCGGCTCGACGACTTGCGCTACGTGAAGGTCAACCAGGGCTTCCTCGACATGACCGGCCACGCGCGCGACGACGTGCTCGGCCGCTCGGTATACGAGGTCGACGTGCTCGAACAGGCCGAGCGGCGCGAGCTGGCGATCGAGCGGCTCGGCGAAGGCGCGACGATCCCGCAGATGGAAGCCGTGCTGAAACTCGCCGACGGCAGCACCAAGGCGGTGGTCGTCGCCGGGCAGCCGATCGACATGAACGGCGAGGCGTGCATGCTGTTCACGTTCATGGATCTCGAGCCGCGCAAGCAGGCCGAGCGCGCGCTGATGCAAAGCGAGGAACGCTTCGCGACGGCCTTCCGGATGGCGCCGGTCGCGATGGCGATCGTCACGGCTGACGGTTTCGAGCTGCTCGACGTGAACGACGCGTTTGCCGCGATGACGGGCCACGCGCAGGCCGACCTGCTCGGCAAATCCGCGGACGAGATCGGGCTGTGGGCCGAGCGCGGCGTATGGCCGCGCATCGAAGGCCGGCTCGTGCGCGACGGCAACGTGCGCAATGCGGACGTGCAGATCCGCACGCGCGACGGCGATGTTCGCGATTGCGTCGTGTCGGCCGACCCCGTCGCGATTCACGGCCGCGACTGTTTGCTCGTCGCGCTGCTCGACATCAGCGACCGCAAGCGCACCGAGATGGAGCTCGTCTATGCGATCGAGACCGCGATGCAGGATGCGTCGTGGTTCAGCCGCACGCTGATCGAGAAGCTCGCGAACGTGCGACGCGCGAATGCGCCGGATGCGGGCGCGCAGCTGTCCGACCTGACCGCGCGCGAACGCGACGTGTTCGACCTGCTGTGCCATGGCCTCGCCGACAAGGAGATCGCCGGTCGTCTCGGGCTGGCGCCGAACACCGTGCGCAATCACGTCGCGACGATCTACGCGAAGCTCGACGTGCACAGCCGCGCCGAGGCGATCGTCTGGGCGCGCGAGCGCGGGATCGTCGGCGCGGCCGCGGCCGAAGCGAACGGCGCGCGTGGCGACAAGGGCGGCGCGAAGGACAAGGACTGACGGCGTTCGGTGCGAATGCACCATGCGCACTGGTGCATCCGCATCTGCCGCGCGCGGCGCCCGCTTGCGATCCTGTCCGCTCGGCGGTGCCGCGCAGGCCGCTGCATTGCCGGCTTTCCTCAACCATCGCAGGAGAAGACCATGGACAGGAATCGCATCGAAGGCAAGCTCAAGCAGGTCAAGGGTTCGGTCAAGGAAGCACTCGGCAAGGTGACGGGCGACCGCGAGACCGAAGCGGAAGGCGTCGCCGAACAGCAGGCCGGCAAGCTTCAGGAGAAGGCCGGCGAGGCGGCCGATGCGGTGCGCCACCACACGGGCACCGATCGGCACTGACCGATGACGCGGCGCCGGTTTCGGCGTCGCGAAGGCCGGCCGGACGGCGTCGCGACGATGATGCGTTGCCGGCATGACCGCGCCGGCCCTTATCTGGCGACGCGACCGCCATTTCCCCTCGGAACACCTCTATCCACGGCCCGCCGTCGTACGGGCCGCGGATCGGCCATGAATCCGGAACTTGATGAAAAATCCTCACAACGTAGTTCCGATATTTCGTTTGCTGCACGGGTATTGGCTACCCACAATCCATTCACCTCTTTCGCGATGAAAGGTTCTTCGGAGACGGAATCGCGGTGATCGGCGAGCCGGTCGCGCGCATTGCGCGTCGGCAGCGCAAGAAATCATCGGCGCGCAGGAGGTTGCCGACGCGTGCCGATCGCGCGTTGCATCCCGACTCTCACAAGAAGGACTGCCATGACGTTCCGCATTCGTTCGCTTTCCGGCGTCGCACTGACCGCCGTGCTTCTCGCGTTCCAGACGGGCGCGGCCCATGCGCAGGAGACGATCGTCAAGGTCGGCGTGGCCGGCCCGCTGACGGGTGGCGGCGCGGCATACGGCAAGGACATCGAGAACGGCGTGCGCATGGCGGTCGACGAAGCGAATGCCGCGCACACGACCGTCGGCGGCAAGCCGGTGAAGTTCGTGATCGCGTCGCAGGACGACCAGAGCGACCCGCGCACCGGCGTGCAGGCCGCGCAGCAGCTCGCCGACGCGCAGGTGGCCGTCGTGATCGGCCACTTCAATTCGGGCACGACGCTGCCCGCATCGAAGATCTACGCAAAGGCCGGCATTCCGATGATCACGCCGTCGGCGACCAATCCCGACATCACGCGCGCCGGGCTCGATAGCGTGTATCGCGTGATCGCGACCGACACGCAGAACGCCGGCAATGCCGGTACCTATGCCGCGAGCGTGACGAAAGCGAAACGCATCGCGATCATCGACGATCGCACCGCGTTCGGCCAGGGCGAAGCCGACGAATTCGAGAAGGCCGTGAAGGCGAACGGCGGCACGATCGTCGCGCGCGAATTCACGAACGACAAGGCCGTCGACTTCAGCGCGCAGCTCACGAAGATCAAGAGCGCCAACGCCGATCTCGTGTTTTTCGGCGGCCTCGACGCCCAGGCCGCGATGCTCGTGAAGCGCATGCGCCAGCTCGGCATTCGCGCGCAGTTTCTCGCGGGCGGCGGCGTGATGAACGCGAACTTCATCCGGCTCGCCGGCAATGCGGCCGAAGGCGCGTCGGTGTGGGAATACGGGCAGCCGCTGTCGCGTCTCGCGAAGGGCAAGCTGTTCGAAACGAAATTCAAGCAGAAGTACGGCGTCGACATGCTCGCGTATGCACCGTTCGCGTACGACGCGACGTGGATCGCGATCAACGCGATGCAGAAGGCGAACTCGACGAAGCCAGCCGAGTTCAACGGCGCGCTGAAGGGTACGCGCTACGACGGCATCACGGGCACGATCGCGTTCACGAGCACGGGCGACCTGAAGAACCCGAGCTCGACGCTGTATGAAGTGAAGAACGCCGCGTGGCAGCCTGTCACGACGAAATCGGCGGACTGAACGCAACATCACGCAACAGGCGCGCGGACTTTCGCGGCGATGCCGGACGTGCTGAAATAGCCGAAGCGATCGCCCGCGAAGTGTGCCCGCGCGACGCCGCGCGAGTCGCGGCACGCATCACCCCCAGGCGCTGAGCCTTTTACGTGCAACCGGAGTCAGTCGTGAGTTCTCAAGTCGTCATCGTCGGCGGTGGTGTGATCGGCAGCTCGATCTCTTATTTCCTGCGCGCCACCGATCCCACGGTCGCCGTGACCGTCATCGAGCGCGATCCCACCTATGCCAAATCGTCGTCGGCGCTGTCGGCCGCGTCGATTCGCCAGCAGTTCTCCACGCCGCTGTCGATCGAGATGTCGCTGTTCGGCATTGAGTTCCTGCGCACGATCGGCGAACGGCTCGAAGTGGACGGCAATCGGCCGTCGATCGATCTGCACGAAGGCGGCTACCTGTTTCTCGCGACGCCGGCCGGCGACGCGACGCTGCGCGAGAACCATGCGCTGCAAACGCGCCTCGGCGCCGACATCCGGCTGCTGGACGGCGACGCGCTGCGCGCGAAGTTTCCGTGGCTGAACGTCGACGATCTCGTGTCGGGCGCGTACGGCGCGAGCGGCGAAGGCTGGTTCGACGGCTACGGGCTCGTGCAGGCGCTGCGCAAGAAGGCGCAGGCGCTCGGCGCGCGCTACGTGCCGGCCGACGTGAAGGACGTGGTGCGCGACGGCCGCAAGATCACGCATGTCGTGACGGGCGACGGCGAGCGCTACGCGTGCGACACGCTCGTCAACGCGGCCGGTGCGTGGACGCGCACGCTGTCGTCGATGATGGGCATCGACATTCCGGTGTATGCGCGGCGGCGCAGCATCTTCAACGTATCGTCGCCGGCGAAGCTCGCCGATTGCCCGCTGCTGATCGATCCGACCGGCGTGTATTTCCGGCCGGAAGGGCGCACGTATATCTGCGGCACGTCGCCGAGCCCCGATCGCGACCCGGACGACCTGCCGCTCGACGAAGTCGACCACGACCTGTTCGACGACGTGATCTGGCCGACGCTCGCGCACCGCGTGCCGGAATTCGAGGCGCTGCGCGTCGAGAATTGCTGGTCCGGTTACTACGAGTACAACGTGTTCGATCACAACGCGATCATCGGCTACCACCCCGAGCTCGACAACGTCGTGTTCGCGAACGGCTACAGCGGCCACGGGCTGCAGCAAGGGCCGGCGACCGGGCGGGGCGTCAGTGAACTCATTCTGGGCGGGCGTTACGACACGCTCGACCTGTCGTCGCTCGGCTGGGCGCGTGTGCTGGAAAACCGGCCGATCGTCG
Source organism: Burkholderia sp. BCC1047 (assembly GCF_902833155.1). Taxonomy (NCBI): domain Bacteria; kingdom Pseudomonadati; phylum Pseudomonadota; class Betaproteobacteria; order Burkholderiales; family Burkholderiaceae; genus Burkholderia; species Burkholderia sp. BCC1047. The sequence goes on from NZ_CADFEH010000025.1 coordinate 61,066, forward strand.
AAAAGAACGTCGTGTAGTGTAGTGCGGCGTGACCGCCCGGTATGGGGTGGGCGGGATTCTCCTTGTGTCTCAAACCCGTTGGCCCGACGCTGTCGGGCCTTTTTTCGTGTGCACGCGTTAGCCGACGCCGTAGACGGCATCGCGCAGATCGAGCGTGTACTGCCCGTTCATCCCTTCGTAGAGCGTGTTCGACAGCGACACGACGGTGAGCCCGCGTGCGCGATCGACGAACCACGAATGGCCGTAGACGCCGCCCCAGCGCCAGGTGCCGACGGATTCCGGCGACGCGGCCGCCTGCGGGGCGCGCAGCACCGAGAAGCCGATTCCGAAGCCCGCGCCCGGCAAATCTGGTAATTCCAAATCGCCGGTCTGCACGCGGCCCATCTCGTCGACCAGTTCGGCCGGCAGGATCGCGCCGCCGCCTGCGCGCAGCGTGTCGAGCACCGTCAGCACGTCGCCCGCGGTGCCGACCATTCCGGCGCCGCCCGACGGGAACGCTTGGGCATTCAGCGCGCGCGACGGCGAGTACGTGACGCCGACGAACCCTTCGTCGATCGGCACCGTCTCGTTCTCCGCGAGCCGGTGCGGCTGCGGCGTGTCGTTGACGTACGGCGTGGCGAGCCGCGCGGGATCGCGTGCGACGAAGCCCGTGTCGCGTGCGCCGAGCGGGCGCAGCACGAGCGCATCGATCGCGTCGGCGAGCGGCATGCCGCAGACAGCCTCGATCAGCGCGCCGATGACGTCGATCGACAGCGAATAGTTCCAGCTCGTACCGGGCGCGAACAGCAGCGGCACGCTTGCGATCCGACGCAGGTTTTCGGCGAGCGTGATCGATGCGCCGTCGAGCCCGTCGGACACGCCCGCACGCGCATAGGGGCCGTTCGCGTCGGTTTCGTTGAAGCGATAGTCGAGGCCGGCGGTATGCACGAGCAACTGGCGCACCGTGATCGTCGGCACGCGGCCATCGGGCAGCGCCGGACGGAATTCGGGCAGCCAGCGCGCGACGTCTTCGTCGAGCGACAGCTTGCGTTGCGCGACGAGCGCCATCGCGGCTGCCGACACGATCGGCTTCGTGACCGACGCGAGCCGGAACTGCGTGTCCTCGCGCATCGGTGTACGCGATTCGCGGTCCGCGAGCCCGGCCGCGCGGCGATAGACGAGTTCGCCGTCGCGAGCGACGAGGACGACCGCGCCGACGAGGCGCTGCGTATCGAGCTGGCGGGACAGGACCGCGTCGATGCGCTCGGCGAGGGCGGGATCGGTGGACGACTGCAGTGACGATGCGGGAGAGGAGGTCATCGTGAATTCCGTCGTGAGGGGGCTGGTCGACATGTTAGGCGGCTGTTGCCATGCGCGTCGTTAACCCTTACACGGAACAGGGCGATGTGCGCGGCATGGATTGGCGTCGGCGAAGGCCGAGCCCGGGAGCCGACAAAAATATGCGCCAATCGGCCGGCGGCGTTCGCTAGAATCGGCTTTCGTCGAGGAAATGACGCAGTTGCATGGTGCAGAGCAGTATCGAATCGAAGACGCTGCTTGTCCTGATTCCATCGTTCATCTTTCACCGGAGGCGAGCATGCCAGGTTTACTTCCCGATGTTGACCGCGAGGGGCTCCTCGAATATTCGGTGGTGTACACCGATCGCTCGGTCAACCATATGTCGCAGCGCTTCCAGGGCGTCATGCGCGACATCTCCGCCACGCTGAAAAAAGTCTACAACGCGAAGTCGGTCGCGATCGTGCCGGGCAGCGGCACGTTCGGCATGGAAGCCGTGGCGCGACAGTTCGCGACGAACAAGAAATGCCTCGTGATCCGCAACGGCTGGTTCAGCTTCCGCTGGTCGCAGATTTTCGACATGGGCGGCATTCCGTCCGAAACGACGGTGCTGAAGGCGCGCCCGGTCGAAGTCGGCAGGCAGGCCGCGTACGCGCCGGCTCCGATCGACGAAGTGGTCGCCGCGATCCACGCCAACAAACCCGATTTCGTATTCGCGCCGCACGTCGAAACCGCGTCCGGAATCATGCTGCCCGATGCATACCTGCGCGCGGTGGCCGACGCCGTGCATGCGGTCGGCGGGATGTTCGTGCTGGATTGCATCGCGTCGGGCACCGTGTGGGTCGACATGCAGGCGAGCGGCGTCGATATCCTGATCAGCGCGCCGCAGAAGGGCTGGAGCGCGTCGCCGTGTTGCGCGATGGTCATGTTGAGCCCGCTCGCGCGCGAGCGCATCGATTCGACGACCAGCACCAGCTTCGCGTGCGATCTGCGCAAGTGGCTGCAGATCATGGAAGCGTACGAGGGCGGCGGGTTCGCGTATCACGCGACGATGCCCACCGACAGCCTCACGACGCTGCGCGACGTGATGAAGGAAACCGACGCGTACGGTTTCGACAAGGTGAAGGCGGAACAGCTCGAACTCGGCGAGCGCATTCGTGCGCTGCTGACGGAGAAGGGGTTCAGGAGCGTGGCCGCCGAAGGGTTCGAGGCGCCGGGTGTCGTGGTCAGTTACACCGACGATGACGGTATTCGCACCGGAAAGAAGTTTGCCGATGTCGGTTTGCAGATCGCGGCGGGCGTGCCGTTGCAATGCGACGAGCCGGAGGATTTCAAGACGTTCCGGCTCGGGTTGTTCGGGCTCGACAAGCTGCATGATGTCGATGGCGCGGTGAAGCGGTTTGCCGATGCGTTGAACCGGATTGTTTGAGGCGGTTTTGCGGAATCGGTGGCTCCGATGGTCGCCGCTCGTTCGTTGAGTGGCGGCTTTCGAGTCGTTGAAAACGCAACCATCCAGGATCGTGACATGACCGAAGGCGCTCTGACGTTTGCCAGTCAAGCCGAATGGGAAAGCTGGTTGGGGCAGAACGGCGGCACGTCGACCGGGGCATGGCTGCGGCTCGCGAAAAAAGGCGCGGGGCAGCGAACCGTCAGCTATGAAGAGGCGGTGGAAAGTGCCCTTTGTCATGGCTGGATCGATGGTCAAAAGAAGGCCGATAGCGAGCAATACGGGTTGCAACGCTTTACCCCGCGCTCGGCGAAAAGCATCTGGTCCAAACTGAACAAGGACAAGGCCGAAGCGCTGATCGCCGCAGGCAGAATGCGCGCGGCCGGCATGGGAGAGATCGAGAAGGCGAGGAAGGACGGCCGTTGGGCGGCTACCTATACATCGGCCAGCAATTCGATCGTGCCGGATGACCTGCAGGCGGCTCTGGACGCCCATCCAAAAGCCGCGAAGTTTTTCGCGACGCTGAACAGCCGCAATCGCTATGCGATCCTGTTCCGGATACAGAACGCCAAGAAGCCGGAAACACGGGCGCGCAAAATCGCGGAATTCATCGACATGCTCGAGCGGGGCGAGACTTTTCATCCGTAGAGGGTGAGTTTCTGACGGAATGGGGCGCGCGATCCACCATCACACGTTCGCGAACGTTCGACATCATTCGAAGCCGCGTCACCTTTACCCTGCTACGCCGGCAAAAGCCCCGCTTTACGATAATTGTCGATCAGCGCGTCATAGAGCGAGAGATCGGCGCGACTCCGCGCGATGAGCTGGGCGCCGGCGATGGCGGCGAAGATTGCCCGCGCCCGCGGTTTGCTCTCCCGAGCGCTGACCACTGCCGCCGCGGACAGCACCTTGCTGAGCCACGCGACATTCACGTCGGCGAAGGCCAGCACTTCCTTCATCACGACTTCCGGAAGATCGTCGGTTTCGGCCGCCATGAAGCTGCACAGGCACAGGCGATTGCCCGTCTCGAGCGCCTTGCGGAAGGTGTCTGGATAGCGACGCAGGCAGTCCAGCGGATCGCGCGATCCGGCCAGCATGTCGTCCAGCGCCGCCGCTGAATCCTCCCAATAACGCCTCGCTACCGCGGCGCCGAGATCGGCCTTGCTGTCGAAGTGGTGGTAGATGCTCGCGGCCTTGATGCCGACCTCGTTGGCGAGATCCCGGTAATTCAAGCCGCCGTAGCCGTGCGTCTGCGCGAGCCTCGTGGCGGCTGCCAGGATTTTCTCTCTCGAGTTCGAACTCGCGTCGTTCGTCACTGCTTCAGCCTCCGCGTGCAGGAAAGGGTGTTGACACCCCGGATTCTACCTTATATGGTTAACCTAACAAACGTTAGGTAGATTCGCTGGCGACGCGTTTCCGTGTCGTCAGATTCCCTGCAACCGACTACGGAGCGCCCCTGCAATGACTTCAAGTAACGTCGATTTCGACGCAACGCGACTGCCCGTGATGAAGGTCCACGATTTCCCGACAGGGCCCTATCCGACACGCGTGCGCATCGCGCTGGCCGAAAAGAGGCTGCAATCGCGCGTCCAGTTCGTGATGGTCGATCTTTACAAGGGCGAGCATAAAAAGCCCGAGTTCATCGCCGGCAAGAATTATTCGGGTACGTTGCCGGTGCTGGAACTCGATGATGGAACCTGTATTGCCGAGTGCACGGCCATTACCGAGTACCTCGACACGCTCGATGGCGTACCCGCGCTCACCGGCAGCACGCCGCGCGAAAAGGGCATCATCCACATGATGAGCAAGCGCGCCGAGCTGGAGTTGCTCGACGCGATCAGCGTTTATTTCCATCACGGCACGCCGGGGTTGGGCCCGGACGTCGAGACGTATCAGAATCCGGAGTGGGGATTCCGTCAACGCGACAAGGCGCTGAGGGGCATGCGCTACTTCGATGCGGTTCTGCAAAGGCAACCGTACGTCGCGGGCGAGACGTTCTCGATGGCCGACATCACCGTCATCGGCGGTCTGATCTTTGCGATGCTCGTGAAGCTGCCGGTGCCTGAGGAGTGCGAAGCGCTTCGAGCCTGGTACGCGAGAATGCTGGAGCGTGAGAGCGTCAGGAATCAGCCGGTGTTTGCTATCGTGACCTGAGTCGCCGCAGACGACTGCTTCGGCGTGCGCGAGGGCGCATAGAATACCGGCGCGTTGCGCGTTGCGCGTTGCGCGATCGTAGATCGGCATCGACCATTGCCATTCCCGTATCATCTGTCCGATTCGTCGGGACCGAACCATCTGACCGTCCCGCACACGAGCGTGCACGCCCATTCATCCGGGAGGGATCTCATGTTTGACCACGTCAAATTCGGCGTCAGCGACTACGCCGCCAGCAGGGCGTTTTTCCTGAAGGCACTCGAACCGCTGGGCGCCGAAATTGTCGGGGAAAGCGACCCGTCGTACGGGATCGAGATCGGTCTGCCCAGCAAGTCTTCGCTGTGTCTGTTCCCGACCGACGAGAAACCGGCACCTCTCCACATCGCGTTCGTGGCCGACACGCGGCAGCAAGTCGATGCGTTCCATCGCGCGGCGCTGGCGGCCGGCGGGAAAGACAATGGCGCGCCCGGGCTGCGGCCGCATTATCACGCGAACTACTACGCGGCGTTCGTCATCGGGCCGGATGGACACAATATCGAGGCGGTGTGTCATCGGGCGGAGGGGTGATGCGCTGGATCGGTAAAACGCTCGCGGCGATCTCGAGCATTGCGCTCGTCGGTATCGCCAGCGTTCAAGCAGCGCCCCGCGAAACGGCATTCCCGCGCTTCACTCAGACGGAAGGCAAGCTCGACGGCGACGGGCTGCCGCTATCCGGCGTGAAGCTCTGCGTGCTGCCCGACCGTGCGCCGTGCTTCGAGATGCCGCCCGCGCCGCTTCCTCATTCCTCGAAGGAGTGGTACCAGTTCGGCCTGAATCCACGGTCCGAGCGGCTGCCGATTGCGTCGGGCGGCTCGTGGGTGTTCTTCTCGGGGATGTTCTCGGGTGGCGGCAGCGGGCTGCTGGAGCGCGTGGCCGTGCTGCGGGTCGGCGCGAACGGCAAGATCGAGAACCTGATGCCGAATGTCACCCAGACGGAGATGGCCGATCGTGCGATGTGGAATTTGCCGGAGGTGTCGCCGTATCCGCTGTTTGTCCGGGCCGACTACGTGTGGGGCAAGGACGAGGATCATTTCGGCCAGCACTTCTTCGACGTCGACGCATGGGCGTTCGATCCGGCCGCCAGTCAATACGCGAAGCGCTTTTCTTACCGCACGAGCAAACGCTACGACAGAGGCGAGGGCTCGGACCACGTGCTGGCCGCCGAGCGTGCGGAAATCCTGCGTCGCCTTGCAGCGGGCAAGTAACACGGCTATCGCTGCGCGTCCCCGTACGTCTCCTTGCATACCGCGCGTAGCGCGTCGACGAGCAGATCGCGCGCAGGCGATTGCGAATCGGCGGAGCGCGTGAACAGCGCGATCGGCGGCAACGTCCACACCAGCGAATAAGGCACGATCGCCACGCCGGCGATCCGCACCAGTTCCTCCGCGATATCGGCCGGCACGATCGACACGGCCTCGTCGCTCGACGCGATCATTTCGCCGATCAGCTTCGACGAGTAGCTTTCGACGATCGGCACGGGCGGCGCGATGCCGGCCGACAGGAACAGGTCGGTCACCTGTTCGCGCATCGGCGTATGCGGCGCGCCGAGAATCCAGTCGAGCGCGTGCAGCTTGTGCCAGTCCAGCGGCGTGCGGGCAAGCTTGGCCGCCAGCCGTCGGCTCGCGATCATGCGCGGCTGCTGCTGATACAGCACTTCGAACGAAACCTGCCCGAGATCGATCGCCGACGACGCGCGCCCGATCACGATATCGACACTGTGATCGCGGAGTTGCAGCAGCAACTGATCGCTGGTGCCTTCGTGAATCGTCACGGTCAGGCGCCGCTCCATGCGCGCTTGCAGCCGCTTCAGCGCGGCCGACAGCATCTGGCCGGAGATGAACGGAATCACGCCGATGTGCAGATGGGCCGCATGCCCGGCGGCGACGGTCTCCATCTCGCGGGCGAGGTGGTCGAGATCCTTGATCATCGCCTTCGCCCGTTCGAGCACGACCGCGCCGAGCGCGGTGGGCCGCATGCCGCGCGACGAGCGTTCGAACAGCGGCGTGCCGAACATGCTCTCCAGCTCGGACAGCGCGTTCGTCACGGCCGGCTGGCTGCTCGCCATGTGCTCGGCGACGCGCGTCAGCGATCCGTGCTGCTGGATCTGCAGCAACAGCACCAGATGCCGAATCTTCAGACGCGCGCCGAGCCGCCTGACCACGTCGTTTGCGTCAAAATTCATTGACTGGTCATGCATTCATCATGAAAAAGTGATGGACCGATACTAAAACAAAATCGTCACGTTATGGCGGATCCCTAGAATCCCCTTCATGGATCGCGCCGGGACTGGCCTGGCGCCCACGCCGGGACCACAACATGAAACAGACAGAGACACAGCAGCAGGCCGCGTTCGACTATCACGAGTTTCCGACCCCCGGGAAAATCTCGGTCGTCGCGAGCAAGCCGCTGGTGACGCAGCGCGATCTGGCGCTGGCCTATACGCCCGGCGTGGCGAGCGTGTGCGAGTCGATCGCCGCCGATCCGCTGCAGGCGCACCGCTTCACGAGCCGCGGCAACCTGGTGGGTGTGATTACGAACGGCACCGCCGTGCTGGGCCTCGGCAACATCGGCCCGCTCGCATCGAAGCCGGTGATGGAGGGCAAGGCCGTCCTGTTCAAGAAGTTCGCCGGGATCGACGTGTTCGACATCGAGATCAACGAGACCGACCCGGACAAGCTGATCGACATCATCGCGGGTCTCGAACCGACGTTCGGCGGCATCAACCTCGAAGACATCAAGGCGCCGGAATGCTTCACCGTCGAGCAGAAGCTGCGCGAACGCATGAAGATTCCGGTCTTTCACGACGATCAGCATGGCACGGCCATTACGGTGTCCGCCGCGTTCATCAACGGGTTGAAGGTCGTCGGGAAATCCATCAAGGAAGTGAAGGTCGTGACGTCGGGCGCCGGTGCGGCCGCGCTGGCGTGTCTGGACCTGCTGGTCGACCTCGGGCTGCCGGTGGAAAACGTGTGGGTGACCGACATCGAAGGCGTCGTCTATCGCGGCCGTACCACGCTGATGGACCCGGCCAAGTCGCGCTTCGCGCAGGAAACCGACGCGCGCAAGCTCGCCGAAGTGATCGGCGGCGCGGATGTGTTCCTGGGGCTGTCGGTCGGCGGCATCCTCACGGCGGAGATGCTCAAGCAGATGGCGGCGCGTCCGCTGATTCTCGCGCTGGCCAACCCGACGCCGGAAATCTTCCCGGAACTGGCGCATGAGACCCGCGACGATGTCGTGATCGCGACGGGCCGCTCGGATTATCCGAACCAGGTCAACAACGTGCTGTGCTTCCCGTACATTTTCCGCGGCGCGCTGGACGTGGGCGCGACGACGATCACGCGCGAGATGGAAATCGCCGCGGTGCACGCGATCGCGGGGCTGGCCGAGGAAGAGCAGAACGAAGTCGTCGCGGCGGCCTATGGCGCGTACGACGTGTCGTTCGGCGCGCAATACCTGATTCCGAAGCCGTTCGACCCGCGCCTGATCGTGCGAATCGCGCCGGCCGTCGCGAAGGCGGCGATGGAAGGCGGCGTGGCGACGCGTCCGCTCGCGAATCTCGACGCGTACGTCGAGCAGTTGCAGCAATTCGTCTATCACTCGGGCGCGTTCATGAAGCCGCTGTTCGCGACCGCGCGCCAGCTCGTGCGTGACGGCGGCAAGGCGCGGATCGTGTTCACCGAAGGCGAGGACGAGCGGGTGCTGCGTGCGGTGCAGGTGATCGTCGACGAGAAGCTTGCGCGGCCGATTCTGGTCGGGCGTCCGGAGGTGCTGCTCGCGCGCATCGAGCGATTTGGGCTGCGCTTGCGACTCGGTCAGGATGTCGAAGTGACCAATCCCGAATATGACGAGCGTTTCCCGCAGTACTGGACGAAGTATTGGGAGCTGCGCTGCCGCGACGGTATTTCGAAGGAAATGGCGCGCGTGGAAATGCGCCGCCGCCTGACGCTGATCGGCGCGATGATGGTGCAGCTCGGCGACGCGGACGGGATGATCTGCGGGACGGTGGGCGAATATCACAATCACCTGCGGTTCGTGGACGAAGTGATCGGCAAGAAGCCCGGTGCGTCGACTTATGCGGCGATGAACATCCTGTTGCTCGATCAGCGGACGGTGGCGCTGGTCGATACGCACGTGAACGACAACCCCGATGCGGAGCAGATCGCGGAATTCACGATCGCGGCGGCGCGGCAGATGGAATGGCTGAACCTGACGCCGAAGGTCGCGCTGCTGTCGCGGTCGAATTTCGGGTCGGGGAGTGCTGCTTCAGGCGTGAAGATGCGCCGGGCGCTGGAGATCGTGCGCGAGCAGGCGCCGGATATCGAGGCCGATGGCGAGATGCATGGCGACTGCGCGCTCGATGAAGGGCTGCGGGCGAAGCTGCTGCCGATGTCGCCGTTGAAGGGGGCGGCGAATTTGCTGGTTTGTCCGAACGTCGACGCCGGTAACATCGCGTACAACCTGCTCAAGACCGAGGCGGGGAGCAATGTGGCGGTGGGGCCTTTCCTGTTGGGCGTGAACGCGCCGGTGAATATCCTTACTTCCAGTGCGACCGTGCGGCGGATCGTGAATATGGCTGCGTTGACGGTGATTGAGGCTAATCGGGGTGTGACGGGCTGATTGATTGAAACTTGTGGGCGGCTACGGCCGCCCCTTGTTTTGTCAGATTCAGCCATGAGCGGCCGTCGTGACCGCGCTCAGCAATGTCTGTCCTAGTCTGATACCTAAGCCAAGAATCTTGGGGCGACTCGTGACAGATCCTCCTATTCAATTATCCCCGTGAGAATTATCCCAAGTTTCACGGCTTTCGCGCACTCGAACTGATTTGACAGTTGTTTTCATTGCTATTGCGGACTTGCATAGGTATCGATTATTTTGGCGCCGATTAATTAAGAAGTGCTATCTACTCGTGACCATCCTCAAAGTAGTCTTGTCCGTGATCGCCATATACCTGGTAGTCGATATCGAGTGGACGTTTGTGCCGGTTGATGTGCATAACGCGATCACGATTTTCGCGCTCGTGCATACGAAGGTGGCGATCTTCGCCATCTCGTCGATCATCTTCGGGTTCTACCTGTACCGGCTCGTCAGAAATTTCAACCGTTTCAGCCACGCGAAGCGCGTAAGTCTGGTGATCATCACGCTCGGTTTTGTTGCGTTCGTCTACATGGTCGGCTTTCGCGGGATCGTGATTGACGATACCGATTGTCAGCGCTTCAATTACAACGCCGAGCTGAACGGCGGTGTCAAACACGTCGACGGCAGGACCTACATCGTGAGCATCTGCGGAAATGGTCGCCACGGCGATGGATTTTTCGCGGATCAAAACGAGCAGATCAAAATCGTCGTAGCCGATGCTCACGGATCGACATTGGCTACTAAGTTGTCGTTCGTTTTCTGGGGCGGGCGACCGGGCAACGAGCCGATCGAGGTCCGCGATGGCAAGTTGATCTACTTCGACGCGTCGGATCAGTATGATGGCGTGCGGTCGATCTCGCTGCCACCCACCACCCTCGATTGGGTCGCGGCAAAATTTCCGATTTGGCTTCGCTGAGAATGGTCCCGCCGCCCGGGCGGTCGTTGCGTTGAAGCGGCGCCACCGATGATTCTCGCTGAACCGCCCAAGCCAAGAAAGCAGCAGTGGTCATCGTGAGCACGCCCGGCGAAACAATCGCCCGAATCAAACACCCGTTCGACGAACCGCGCCCGAACCCCGCATCCCCACGCGCCGCCAACGCCCGCCCAACCGCGATTTAATGACCAAACCGCAAGACCTAGTGCATAGATATCGTTTGCCGAGCCCTTAATGACTATCGACAATCGTGGCTCGAATTCACCGCCGCGGCGCCAGAAGCGTCTTGGCGGCCGGCACTCGGCGGCTATCCCGGCCGTCCGCGCTCACCCGCTCACGACGACATGTACGCGTTCACGCCCTCATTCCAAAACCCTGCCGGCTCGCCGATCCGCGAGTTGTTCAAGTACCTGTCCGAACCGGGCATGATTTCCTTCGCGGGCGGCTATCCGGCGAGCGACCTGTTCGACGTCGACGGCCTGAACGCGGCCGCCGAACGCGCGTATGCGCAGCCCGTGCGCTGTCTGCAATACGGCCCGACCGACGGTCTCGCCGAACTGAAGCAGCAACTGATCGTGCTGATGGCGCGTCGCGGCGTCGCGTGCACGCGGGCCGAACTGCTCGTCACGACCGGCTCGCAGCAGGGGCTCGACCTGCTGCTGCGCGTGATGGTGTCGCCCGGCGACGTCGTGCTGACCGAACAACCGGCGTACCCGGCCACGCTGCAGGCGATGCGTTTGCAACAGGCGCGCATCGTGACGATCCCGGTCGACGGCGAAGGCGTCGACGTCGATCGTCTGGCCGAACAACTCGCGTCCGGCGCGATCGCGCAGCCGAAGCTGCTCTACACGGTCCCGACTTTCGCGAACCCGACGGGCGCGACGCTCACGCGCGAACGCCGGCTGAAACTGCTGCGTCTCGCGGTGCAATACCGTTTCCTGATCGTCGAGGACGATCCGTACGGCGATCTGCGTTTCGCGGGCGAAGCCGTGCCGTCGATGCTCGCGCTGGCCGGCGAAGTGGACGGCGCGCGCGACTGGCTCGTGCATTTCGCGAGCCTGTCGAAGATCGTCGCGCCGGGGTTGCGCGTGGGCTGGACGATCGCGCCGGCCGAAATCGCGCGGCGCTGCGTGATCGCGAAGCAGACGGTCGACCTGTGCAGCGCGCCGTGGACGCAGGCCACCGCCGCCGAATATCTGGCGGACGGCGCGCTCGAACGCCATCTGCCGCGCATCACGGCCGCGTACCGGCGCAAATGCGACGCGATGTGCGACGCGCTGCGCGACGGGTTCGGCGATGCGATCGAATTCCATCGTCCCGAAGGCGGGATGTTCGTGTGGGCGCGGCTCGGCGCGGTGTCGTCGGACGGGCTGCTGCAACAGGCGATCGCCAACAAGATCGTGTTCGTACCCGGCAAGGCGTTCTTCGCGGACAATGTCGACGCGGCGTCGCTGCGCCTGTCGTTCGCCGCGCCGGACGTCGATGCGATCCGGGAAGGCGTCGCGCGCCTCGTGCGCGCGTATGGTGCGGCGCGGGCCGCGTGAGGAGACATCGACATGAATAACACCATCAACGAAACGGCCGCGGTGGGCGCGGCTGCGGGCACCGGCGACAAGCGGCCGGCAAAGCATCGCTCATCGCAGATCAGTGCCGGGCCGCAGTATGTGGCCGACGTGCTCGGCCGCTTCGGCGCGGAGCCGGCGACCGATGCCGGCGATGCGGCGCCGGTCGTGCTCGGCTACAACTGAGCGGCACAACGGCTGCTGCGGCGCATCCGATGCGAGCCGTCGCCGACACAAACGGTTAAGCTTGCGCGATCGCAACACCGACGATCGCCGCCGCCTCATGTCCGACTCGACCTCCGAATCGCTCGCGCAAACCTACGACCGCGTCTGGTCCTGCCTCGAATCCGGCGTGAGCGTACAGCGCTCGCCGTTCACGATGCTGCAGGCGGCCACGCTCGGCCTCGATGGCGCGCCGAAGGTCCGGACGATCGTATTGCGTGAGGTGAGCCGCACCGCGCACGTGCTGTCGTTTCATACCGATGCGCGTTCGGAGAAAGTCGCGGAGTTGCGTCGCGATCCGCGCATCTCGATCGTCGCGAATGATCTCGACGCGCTCGTGCAGATTCGCGCGGAAGGTGTTGCATCGATCTGCGACGACGAAGCGCAACGGCGCGCGATCTGGGCATCGAGCCGCCCGCATACGTTGCTGCTGTATCGCGCGCCGTTGCCGCCCGGCACGCCGATCTCCTCACCGGAAGACGCGCATATCGACAACGCCGCTTCAACCGGCGACGGCTACGAAAACTTGTGCCTGATCCACATGACGATCACGCGCATCGACTGGCTCGAACTCGCGCGCGCCGGCCATCGCCGCGCGGTATTCGACCTGAACGAAAGCGACTACGAAGCCCGCTGGATCGCGCCTTGACGCTGGCCCAGCGCGGTCGCGCTACTCAAGGCCGTCCGTCCGACGCGGCCTGGATCATCCACTCGCGCATCACCGCGATCGCATCGTCGTCGCGGCGCTCGGCCGGATACACGAGATAGAACCCCACCGACAGCGGAAACGCGAAATCGAACGGCTTGCACAGCCGGCCTGCTGCGATATCGCGTTCGACCAAAGGCTCGGTCGCGAGCGCAATCCCCTGGCCGGCGACGGCCGCATCGATCGCGAGCGACGTCTGGTTGAAGCGCAACCCCTTGTGCGGATCGACGTCGACCGGGTCGAGCATCGCCGCGAGGAACTCGGGCCACAGGTCGTGCGCGTCGTGCAGCAGCACCTGACCGGCGAGCGCGCGCGGCGAAGCCGGCGCGCTCAGCACCGACGGGCTGCATACCGCACATACGTCGAGCGGGAACAGCGCATGAGTGGCGAGATGCTTGCCGAACGGCGGCTTGCCGTAGCGGATCGCGAGATCGACGCCGTCGTGGCGGAACGTCGCGATTTGCGGATCGGCGATCACGCGCACGTCGTAGTCGGGATGCGCGTCGGTGAACTGCGCGAGCCGCGGAATCAGCCACTTCGACGCGAACGACGGCGTCGTGCTGATCGTCAGCGCGGCGCGCCGCTTCACGAGCTTGTCGGTCGCATCGGCGATCGCGTGCAGCGCGCGCTGCACGTCGGAGAAATACGCGGCGCCGTCGTGCGTGAGCGCGAGGCCGCGCGGCAGGCGCTCGAACAGCTTCAGGCCGAGCACGTCCTCGAGGTGGCGCACCTGCTGCGCGACGGCGCCCTGCGTGACGCCGATCTCGTCGGCGGCGGCGCGGAAATTGAGGTGCCGCGCGGACACTTCGAACGCGCGAAGCGCATTCAGCGGTGGCAGGCGGGAAGGGCGTGGCGGCATCGTCAGGCTGTAGAAAAACTATCGGCTGGCGGCAGAAATACTGGTTCGACAGTGGGAAGCGATGCGCCTACATTACCACCATGGCGCGCCGAATGGCGGCTGCGCGGCGGCAGAATGGGAACGAGGAGCGGATCGTGACTGTAGAAAAAGTGGCGTTGATCACGGCGGCGGGCAAGGGCATGGGCGCGGCGATCGCGCGCGAACTGGCGGCGACGGGCTATCGCGTCGCGCTGATGTCGCCGTCGGGCAGCGCGGTGGCGCTTGGCGAGGAACTCGGCGGTTTCGGCATCAAGGGCTCGGTGACCGAAGAGGCCGATATCGACCGGCTCGTGCAGGAAACGGTCGAGCGCTACGGCCGGATCGATGCGGTCGTGAACAACACCGGCCATCCGCCGAAGGGCGAGCTGCTGGCGATCACCGACGACAACTGGCACGCGGGGCTCGACCTGATCCTGCTGAACGTGGTGCGCGTGATGCGCCGCGTGACACCGATCTTCCAGAAGCAGGGCGGCGGCGCGGTGGTCAATATCTCGAGCTTCGCGGCGGACGCGCCCGAGCAGCCGATGCCCGTGTCGTCGGCGTTGCGCGCGGCGCTGAGCGCATGGACGCGGCTGTACGCGGAACGCTATGCGGCCGAGAACATCCGGATGAACGCGGTGCTGCCGGGCTTCATCGACAGCTGGCCGGAAACGCCGGAGATCGTCGCGCGCATTCCGGCCGGCCGCTTCGGCAAGACCGGTGAGATCGCGAAGACGGTCGCGTTCCTGCTGTCGGACGGCGCGGGCTACATCACCGGGCAGAACATTCGCGTCGACGGCGCGGTCGTCAACGCGCTCTGAGCGCGACACCGGCGAGCGGCCGCGCAAGCGCCGCTCGCCGCGCAGCAGCTACAAACGCGTACAAATCAGACAAATTCGGGATACATCCGACCTTTCAAATGGGCGACGCCGCGTGACATGGGCACGCCGGATTGAAAGCCTGAGCGCGATCCCCCGCGGCGTGTTCACTTTCCATTTCACGAAAGGAGATGCCGAACGATGTCCTCCACACCGTTTTCCCCGATGCGTCGCCACCTGCTGGCCACTTCCGTGGCCGCCGGGGTCTCGGCGATGCTGCCCACCGCGCTGCATGCGGCCACCGGCGCGAGCGGCATACGCCCGTTCACCGCCCACATCCCCGATGAAGCCGTGGTCGATCTGCGCCGTCGTATCGTCGCGACGCGCTGGCCGGGCCGCGAGACCGTCGCCGACGAATCGCAGGGCGTGCGGCTCGAGCGCATGCAGGCGCTGCTGCGCTACTGGGGCACCGACTACGACTGGCGCAAGGGCGAGGCGCGCCTGAACGGTTTCCCGATGTTCATCACCGAAATCGACGGGCTCGACATTCATTTCATTCACGTGCGGTCGCGGCACGCAAACGCGATGCCGATGATCATGACGCACGGCTGGCCCGGCTCGATTTTCGAGCTGCTGAAGGCGATCGGCCCGCTGACCGACCCGACCGCGCATGGCGCCAGCGCGGACGATGCGTTCCACGTCGTCGTGCCGTCGCTGCCGGGCTTCGGTTTCTCGGGCCGGCCGACGAAGACCGGCTGGGGCTCCGACCACATCGCGCGAGCGTGGGGCGAGTTGATGGCGCGGCTCGGCTATACGCGTTTCGTGTCGCAGGGCGGCGACTGCGGCTCGGTGATCTCGCACCGGATGGCGATGCAGCGCGTGCAGGGCCTGGCCGGGATTCACGTGAACATGCCGGCGACGGTGCCTCCGGATATCGCGACGCTGCTCGAGATCGATGCGCCCGCACCGGCTTCGTTGTCGCCGAAGGAGAAGGCCGCGTACGAGAAGCTCGCGACGTTCTATCGCGACAATTGCGGCTACTCGGCGATGATGGTCACGCGGCCGCAGACGGTCGGCTATGCGCTTGCCGATTCGCCGTCCGGGCAGGCTGCGTGGATGTACGACAAGATCTCGCAGTGGACTTATAGCGGCGGCGTGCCCGAACGCTCGATTCCGCGCGACGAGATCCTCGATGACATCTCGCTGTACTGGCTGACGAACACCGCGACGTCGTCCGCGCAGATCTACTGGGAGGATCACTCGAACAACTTCAACGCGGTGGATATCTCGCTGCCGGCCGCGATCACGGTGTTTCCCGGCGAGATCTACCAGGCGCCGCGCAGCTGGGCCGAGCGCAGTTACCACAACCTGATCTACTTCAACGAAGTCGACAAGGGCGGGCACTTCGCGGCATGGGAAGAGCCGGAATTGTTTGCGCGCGAAGTGCGTGCGGGGTTCCGGCCGTTGCGGCGCGCGTAAGCGGCGTAGTAAGCGCGGTGAACACGGGCCGGCCTGTTGCGCGGCCCGTGTTCGTTTCTGCCGCGCGGCCGCGCCGAAACGTCGTTTTTCTCGCGATTTTTGAATCGCTGTGTGTCGTGTTCGCACACGGATACGTTGAGATACAAAGCCTCCGGACGGTTCGGATATAAAACCGGTGAAGCAATGCACACGGCGGCGCGGCGCCATCCGCTGCCGCCGCGAACGACGACACCCGATTGCCCGCACGTGCCGCGGGCCTCTTTCTTAGCGATCGACAATGGAGAACGAGTCATGACCGATACCGTGAACACCCGCCGCCGCCTGCTACTGGGCACCACGCTGGCAAGCCTGAGCCTGGCCGACCTCGGCTTCAGCGCGCTCGCGCATGCGCAGTCGGCGCCCGATGCATCGGCAGCGAAGCGCCCGGCCGGCGTCGCGTCGCTGGGCACGATCCACCAGATCGATGCGGGCGTGCTCAACGTCGGTTATGCGGATCTCGGGCCGAAGCAAGGCCCGGTCGTATTCCTGCTGCATGGCTGGCCGTACGACATCTACAGCTACGCGGACGTCGCGCCGCTGCTCGTCGCGGCCGGCTATCGCGTGATCGTGCCGTACCTGCGCGGCTACGGCTCGACGACGTTCCGCTCGGCCGACACGGTGCGCAACGGCCAGCAGGCGGTGACGGCCGTCGACATCGTCGCGCTGATGGATGCGCTGAAGATCGACCACGCGATATTCGGCGGCTACGATTGGGGCGCGCGCACGGCCGACGTCATCGCGGCGCTGTGGCC
This sequence comes from Burkholderia sp. BCC1047, assembly GCF_902833155.1. Taxonomy (NCBI): domain Bacteria; kingdom Pseudomonadati; phylum Pseudomonadota; class Betaproteobacteria; order Burkholderiales; family Burkholderiaceae; genus Burkholderia; species Burkholderia sp. BCC1047. Next base: position 78,005 of record NZ_CADFEH010000025.1, read on the forward strand.
GCAGCGCGTGAAGGCGCTGGTGTCGGTGAGCGGCTACCTGATCGGCAGCCAGGCGGCGAACGCCAAGCCGCTGCCGCCGCAGGCCGAACTTCAATGGTGGTATCAGTTCTACTTCGCGACCGAGCGCGGCGAACTCGGCTACGCGCAGAACCGCGATGCGTTCAACAAGCTGATCTGGCAACTCGCGTCGCCGAAGTGGCAGTTCTCCGACGAGACCTATGCGCGTTCGGCCGAATCGTTCCGGAATCCCGATCACGTAGCCGTCGTGATCCACAACTATCGCTGGCGTCTCGGGCTCGCGCAGGGCGAAGCGAAATACGACGACATCGAGCGGCGTCTCGCGGCCGGGCCTTCGATCGCCGTGCCGACGATCACGATGGAAGGCGACGCGAACGGCGCGCCGCATCCGGCCCCGGCCGCGTACGCGAAGAAGTTCACCGGCAAGTACCAGCACCGGACCATCACCGGCGGCATCGGCCACAACCTGCCGCAGGAAGCGCCGCAGGCCTTCGCCGATGCGATCCTGCAAGTGGAGCATCTGTGATGCGGGCCCGCGTGGGGGGATGGCGGCGCGGCGCGCGCCGCGTGTTCGTCGCGGGCGTGCTGCTGGCCGGCGCGTGGTCGGCGAGCGGCCCGGCCGCGTTCGCGGAACAGTCGAAGCCGGCCGCGGCCGCATCGCCGATCTACGGCGTGACGATTCCGCCCGGCTACCGGAAGTGGGAAATGGTCGCGCCGGCCGAAGAGGCCGCACCGCTCGACGAGTTGCGCGTGGTGCTCGGCAATCCGGTTGCGATGCGTGCGCTCGAGAAGGCGACGCTGCCGTTCCCGGACGGCACGATCCTCGTGAAGCTCGCGTACAAGCGCAAGCAGTCCGACGAGTTCGCGCCCGCGACGGTGCCCGGCCAGGCGACGACCGTGCAGGTGATGGTGAAGGACTCGCGCCGCTATGCGGCGACGGGCGGCTGGGGGTTCGGGCGCTTCATCAACGGCGTGCCGGCCGATATCGGCCAGCATCAGACGTGCTTTGCGTGCCATCAGGCGCGGGTCAAGAACCACGATTACGTGTTCACGCGGCTCGCGCCGTGACGTGACGCGCGAGCGTGAAGCGGATGAAAGGCGTGCCCGGCGAGGCGCGCCTTTTTTCGTGGTGCGTTGCGTAGCCGGTGTGTATCGCACTGTATCTGTGGCCGTTCCTGAAAAACTGGCATGCAGAAAGCCCGGTTCCGGAAACATGCCGGATACGTGCGCGGGTTCTACTGTCGACATGCAGCAAACGTTCGGTGCCAGGCGTTCGCACCGGATGCCCAGTGCTCGACACCTCAACTTCGTTCAAGGAGAACCTTCATGAAAGCCGCTCGAATCCTCGCCGTTGCCGTCCTCGCCGTCGCCCCCGCGCTGTCGTTCGCCGATACCGGCCACAGCCTCACGCGTGCTGAAGTGCGCGCCGACCTCATCCGTCTCGAGAAGGCCGGCTACAACCCGGCCGGCAGCGAAGCGCACTACCCGGACGACATCGCCGCCGCGGAGAACGCCGTCGCGGCTGCCGAGCAGGTCGCGCGTTCCGACCAGAACGGCCCGTCGAAGTCGCAAGGCGACAACGTGGCCGATGCGTCGACGCCGGCCGGCCATCGCGATGCCGCGCCGTCGCGCGCCGCGCGCTACACCGCCGACGACCTGTACGCGCATTCGTGATCGGGCGCCGCGCTTGCCGCATGCACGCGCGGCCGCTCAGGCAGCACCTCATTTCAACGACACGATAAGGAAGGGAGCATGACGATGGCCGGTTTGATGAAACGCGTTCTGGTATCCGCCGCGATGATCGGCGGACTGTTCGGTGCGGTCGCGGCGCAGGCCGCGCCGAAGGAAGACCTGAAGGGCACCAACGTCGTGCTCGTGCACGGCGCATTCGCCGACGGGTCGAGCTGGAACCGCGTGATTCCGCTGCTCGAGGCGCGCGGGCTGCACGTGGTGTCGGTGCAGAATCCGCTGAGCTCGCTGGCCGACGACGCGGCCGCGACGAAGCGTACGATCGACGAACAGAAGGGGCCGGTCGTGCTGGTCGGCCATTCGTGGGCGGGCGTCGTGATCAGCGACGCGGGCAACGACGACAAGGTGAAGTCGCTCGTGTACGTCGCGGCGTTCGCGCCGGACAACGGCCAGTCGATCGCCGACGTCACGCAGGGGCTGCCGCCGCCGGCATGGGCTGGCGAACTGCGCAAGGACGCCGGCGGTTTCGCGCGGCTGTCGGACAAGGCGATCGCACAGGATTTCGCGCCGGATCTGCCGCCCGCGCAGCAGCGCATCGTTGCCGCGACCCAGGGGCCGTGGTATAGCGGGTGCATCTCGGAGAAGGTCACGCAAGCCGCATGGCATGCGAAGCCGTCGACGTTCGTCGTCGCGACGCACGACCGGATGATCGATCCGACGCTGCAGGAAGCGATGGCGAAGCGGATCGGCGCGACGGTCGCGCGCGTGAACGCGAGCCACGTCGCGATGCTGAGTCAGCCGAAGGCCGTGGCCGACGCGATCATCGCCGCCGCCGAGCGCGCGAAGCAGGATACGCAGTGAGCGAATGCGGCGCCGCGCTTTCGCGAGGAAGCGCGGCGCCGCGCGTGATTGTGATGTCTTTTCAGCAGGAGAAGTCATGACCGAACTCTGGCAACTGCCGGCGACCGAACTCGCGAAACGCGTGCGGCAGCGTGACGTGTCCGCGCGCGAAGTGGCGGACGCCGTGCTCGATCGTCTCGATGCGGTGAATCCGGCGATCAACGCGGTGGTCGAACACCGCCCCGACGACGTGCGGCGGCAGGCCGACGAAGTCGATCGCGCAATCGCGCGCGGCGACGATCCGGGGCCGCTCGCGGGCGTACCCGTGACCGTGAAGATCAACGTCGATCAGGCCGGCTTCGCGACGACCAACGGCACGCGCCTTCAGGAAAACCTGATCGCGCCCGCCGACAGCCCGGTGGTCGCCAACATCCGCAAGGCCGGCGGAGTGCTGCTCGGCCGCACCAATTCGCCGACGTTCGCACTGCGCTGGTTCACGTCGAATCGCGTGCATGGTCATACGCGTAATCCGCGCAATGCGTCGCTGACGCCGGGCGGATCGAGCGGCGGCGCGGCGGCGGCCGTGGCAGCCGGGATCGGGCCGCTCGCGGTCGGCACCGACATCGGCGGCTCGGTGCGCTACCCGGCCTATGCGTGCGGTGTGCACGGGATCCGGCCGTCGCTCGGTCGCGTGCCGGCATTCAATGCGTCGTCGCCCGAGCGCGCGATTGGCGCGCAACTGATGTCGGCGGCCGGGCCGATCGCGCGCACGATCGACGATCTCTCGCTCGCGCTGCGGGCGTTCTCCGCACCGGACCCGCGCGATCCGTGGCACGTCGCGGTGCCGTTCGACGGGCGCGAGGTGCCGAGGCGCGCGGCGCTGTGCGTGCGTCCGCGCGGCCTGGAGGTCGTGCCCGAGGTCGAGACCGCGTTGCGCGATGCCGCGCGCCGGCTCGTCGATGCCGGCTGGACCGTCGACGAGATCGACGATACGCCGCCGATGCGCGAGGCCGCGCTGCTGCAGGAACAGCTGTGGCTCGGCGATGGCTTCGACGCGCTGGCGAACTCGGTCGAGCAGGATGGCGACCCGGGCGCGGCTGCGGTGATCGCCGCCGTGCGCGGCAAGGTGCGCGATCTGCCGGCCGACGTGATCAGCCGCGCGCTGGTTCGACGCACGACGTTGACGCGCGAGTGGCGGCTGTTTTTCGATGAATATCCGGTGTTGCTGCTGCCGGTTTCGTCGGAACTGCCGTTCCCCGACGATCTCGACCGGCAAGGGCCGGACGGGTTCGAGCGCGTATGGGAAGCGCAGCTCACGTTGCGCGCGCTGCCCGCGATGGGGCTGCCGGGGCTGGCCGTCACGACGTCGGTCGTGAACGGCGTGCCGGTGGGCGTGCAGGTGGTGGCCACGCATCATCGCGAGGATCTGTGTCTGCTCGCGGGGCGCGATATCGAGGCGCGCGGTGCGCCGGTTACGGTGGTCGACCCGGTGGTGTGATGTACTGAAGAACACATGCATCGGCGAGGCGCGGTGGCTTCGTCGGTGCATCGCGTGATCCGTTCCATTTCGGACTCCATGACGACGCGCCGCATGCCGCGCCGATCGTCTCTCTCGCTTCCTTTCAAATCCCTTCGATGCACGACATCGAACGGCCCCCGTCCTCCATTTCCATCCCGCCAGCGACCGCGCATCGATAGCGCGCGTCTGCTATTGCATTCCCCGCGGCGCTGATTAGGAAATGAATTTTTATTGGTTCTGCTTCCCCGACCGCACTCGCATAGTGGCGCTGACGGCTATAGACAGCACGCAAGCTGCAACAGCCGCATTCCCGGTGTCTTTGTTCATACGAATCTGAGAATACAAGGAAGTGTCATGACGGTTGAACTGGAAGAACGAACGGCCGCGCAGCAGGCGCTGGAAGACGCGCGCACAACGGCCGTGGCGGCCGGCACGCCCTACGCGGGCGGCGTTGCGCCGGAAGCCGCGTGGGCGTTGTTCACGGCGGGCGACGCCGTGCTGGTCGACGTGCGCACGGCCGAGGAACGGAAATTCGTCGGTTACGTGCCGGAGTCGCTGCACGTGCCGTGGGCGACCGGTACGAGCCTGACGCGCAACCCGCGCTTCGTGCGCGAACTGGAAGCGAAGACCGGCAAGGATGCGGTCGTGCTGCTGCTGTGCCGCAGCGGCAACCGCTCGGCGCAGGCGGCCGAGGCTGCCACGAAGGGTGGTTTCACGCAGGTGTTCAATGTGCTCGAAGGCTTCGAGGGCGACCTCGACGAGCGGCAGCATCGCGGCGGCCACAACGGCTGGCGCTTTCGCGGCCTGCCGTGGGCGCAGGATTGATTCACGGCCGTTACGGGGAGAAAGCAGCATGGCCGCATTCGATATCGACGACATCGTTCAATCGCTGCAGACGGTGCGCCGCGCATGGCGCGAAAAACAGCGGCGCTCGCTCGAACCGGGCGGGCGCGATTTGCCGGCGCGCGAGGCGCTCGCGCAGATCGTCGGCGCGCTGAAGGGTGTGCTGTTCCCGATGCGGCTCGGGCCACCCGACCTGCGGCAGGAAAGCGAGAACTTCCACGTGGCTCACGCGCTCGACGCGGCGCTGAACGCGCTGCTCACGCAGGTGACGCTCGAATTGCGTTACGCGGCGCGCCAGCCTAACGCCGACGGGCCGGTAGACAACCTCGGCGAAGTCGCGTCGAAGGCCGTGCAGGCGTTCGCCGCACGCTTGCCGGAGATTCGCCGCCTGCTCGACAGCGACGTGCTCGCGGCCTTCCACGGCGATCCGGCGGCGGGCAGCGTCGACGAGGTGCTGCTGTGCTATCCGGGCATCCTCGCGATGATCCACCACCGGCTCGCGCACGAACTGTACGGGCTCGGCCTGCCGCTGCTCGCGCGGATCATCGCCGAGCAAGCGCATGCGGAAACCGGCATCGACATCCATCCGGGCGCGCGCATCGGCGCGGGGTTCTTCATCGACCACGGCACGGGCGTCGTGATCGGCGAGACGGCGATCATCGGCGAGCGCGTGCGCGTGTATCAGGCCGTCACGCTGGGCGCGAAGCGCTTCCCGCGCGATGCGGACGGCCATCTGGAGAAAGGGCTCGCGCGCCATCCGATCGTCGAGGACGACGTGGTGATCTATGCGGGCGCAACGATTCTCGGCCGCGTGACGATCGGGCGCGGCGCGGTGATCGGCGGCAACGTGTGGCTCACGCAGGACGTGCCGGCCGGCGAAAACGTCACGCAGGCCGTGCTGCGCAGCGAAGCGAACGCCGCGCCGCGCACCGCGGCGCGCGTCGCCTAGGAGGCGCGATGAGCGACCTCATCCATCACTTCGGCGCCACCGTGCGCAAGCTGCGCGAAGCGCGCACGTGGTCGCAGGAGCAACTGGCCGAGCACGCGGGGCTGAACCGCTCGTATGTCGGCGAGATCGAGCGCGGCGAGGCGATCGCGTCGATCGTCACGGCCGACAAGATCGCGCGCGCATTCGACGTGTCGATCTCGACGCTACTGCCGAGCGCGTACGTCACCTGAGGCCGCCCCCCATCGTTTTCCCCTTTCGGGTGCACGACCTGACGGCTATAGCATGTTGAGCCGGCAGGGGCGTGCTTCCGATAATCACCCAGTGTCATAAGCAATCCCGTTTTTCATCTTAAGAACCCGGAGCCACACATGTCGACCGTTGCAAGCGGCACGGCCGCGCTGAGCGATCACGCCGCCCGCCAACTAGCGAACGCTACCAAGACCGTCCCGCAGCTTTCCACGATCACGCCGCGCTGGCTGACCCATCTGCTGCAATGGGTGCCGGTCGAGGCCGGCATCTACCGCCTGAACCAGGTGAAGAACCCGGAAGCGGTGCGCGCCGCGTGCACGCAGCTCGAGGACGAAAGCGTGCTGCCGCAGACCTTCGTGCCGTACGAGGAACAGCCGCGCGAATACTTCCTGAACGCGGTGAGCACGGTGCTCGACGTGCATACGCGGATCTCCGATCTTTACAGCAGTCCTCATGATCAGATCAAGGAACAGCTGCGCCTGACGATCGAGACGATCAAGGAACTGCAGGAAAGCCAGCTGATCAACAATCCCGATTACGGGCTGCTCGCGAACGTGACCGACGAACAGCGGATCTTCCCGCTGACGGGCGCGCCGACGCCGGACGATCTCGACGAGCTGCTGACGAAGGTGTGGAAGGAGCCGGCATTCTTCCTCACGCACCCGCTCGCGATCGCCGCGTTCGGCCGTGAATGCACGCGGCGCGGCGTGCCGCCGCCGACGGTCAGCCTGTTCGGCTCGCAGTTCCTCACGTGGCGCGGCATTCCGCTGATTCCGTCGGACAAGGTGCCGGTCGCGGACGGCAAGACCAAGATCCTGCTGCTGCGCGTCGGCGACAAGCGCCAAGGCGTCGTCGGCCTGTATCAGCCGGGCGTCGCGGGCGAGCAGGGGCCGGGCCTGTCGGTGCGCTTCATGGGGATCAACAACCAGGCAATCGCGTCGTACCTGATCTCGCTGTATTGCTCGCTCGCGATCCATTCTCCGGATGCGCTGGCTGTCCTCGATGACGTCGAAATCGCCAAGTTCCATGACTATCCCGACACCTACCGTTAATCCGGGCCTGGCCGGCGGCGACGCGCACGCGTTGCCGCATGCGCCGCTGCCGGCCGGCTTGCCCGACCCGGCGACGCTCGCGCGGCTCGCGTCCGAGTTCTTCGCGACGCCGCCCGGGCAGGCCACCGCGCCCGGGCTGTCGGCAGGCAGCGGTGCGGTCGGCGGCGTGCCGTCGGCGTTGCCGGCCGCGGCGCCGATTCTCGCGTCGGTGAGCAACCCGGTGCCGGGCGGCTCGCCGCTCGCGGGCCCGGGCGGCGCGGGCACCGGCGTGCCGGGTCTTGCGTTGCCGCAAGGCAAGGTACCGGGTGCGAACCTCGCGCCGTCCGCGCCGACGCACGTGCTGTCGCTCGGCAACCGCGCACCCGCGCTCGCGCCGCATGCGGCCGCGCAGAACGGGCTGCCCGACAACGCGGTATCGATCGCGCCCGCGCTCGAACCGCGTGTCGGCGGCGCGGCGCTCGGCGTGCCGCAGGTGAATACGCCGGCACCGGAAAGCGCGGCGAAGACGTCGCCGTACTACTTCACCGACGGTTCGCTGCAAGGCTGGCAGGCGACGCCGCAGGACATCGTCGTGCCGTCGAACGGGCTGGCGTCGCCGGAAGCGTTCGGGTTGCCGGGCGACGACGCGCTGCGCGAACTGCTCGCCGTGCATCGCGACGTGCCGGTGTCGCGTGCATCGGGCGCGGATGTGCCGCGGTATTTCATCGACGACGCGCACGCAGCCGAGCCGCAAAGCCCGCTGTATCGCGGCGCGCATCCGCCGTTCGACGTGAACGCGATCCGCCGCGATTTCCCGATCCTTCAGGAGCGCGTGAACGGCAAGCAGCTCGTCTGGTTCGACAACGCGGCGACGACGCACAAGCCGCAGGCCGTGATCGATCGCCTCGCATACTTCTACGCACACGAGAACTCGAACATCCACCGCGCGGCGCATGCACTGGCCGGCCGCGCGACGGATGCGTACGAGCATGCGCGGGAAACGGTGCAGCGCTTCATCGGCGCATCGTCGCCCGACGAAATCGTGTTCGTGCGCGGCACGACCGAAGCGATCAACCTGATCGCGAAGACGTGGGGCGTGCAGAACGTCGGCGAAGGCGACGAGATCGTCGTGTCGCATCTCGAGCATCACGCAAACATCGTGCCGTGGCAGCAGCTTGCCGCGCTCAAGGGCGCGAAGCTGCGCGTGATTCCGGTCGACGATTCGGGGCAGGTGCTGCTCGACGAATACCGGAAGCTGCTCAACGATCGCACGAAGATCGTGTCCGTCACGCAGGTGTCGAACGCGCTCGGTACGGTCGTGCCGGTGAAGGAGATCGTCGAGCTCGCGCATCGCGCGGGCGCGAAGGCGCTCGTCGACGGTGCGCAGTCGATCTCGCACATGCGTGTGGACGTGCAGGCGCTCGATGCGGATTTCTTCGTGTTCTCCGGACACAAGATCTACGGGCCGACCGGGATCGGCGTCGTGTACGGCAAGCGCGCGATCCTCGACGACATGCCGCCGTGGCAGGGGGGCGGCAACATGATCGCGGACGTGACGTTCGAGCGCACGGTGTTCCAGCCGCCGCCGAACCGCTTCGAAGCCGGCACCGGCAACATCGCGGACGCGGTGGGGCTCGGCGCGGCGCTCGACTACGTGAACCGCGTCGGCATCGAGAACATCGCGCGCTACGAGCACGATCTGCTTGCGTATGCAACGAGCGTGCTCGCGCCGGTGCCGGGCGTGCGGCTCGTCGGTACCGCGCGCGACAAGGCGAGCGTGCTGTCGTTCGTGCTGAAGGGCTATGAAACCGAGGAAGTCGGGCAGGCGCTGAACGAAGAGGGCATCGCGGTGCGCTCGGGGCATCACTGCGCGCAACCGATCCTGCGGCGCTTCGGGCTCGAAGCCACGGTGCGGCCGTCGCTCGCGTTCTACAACACGTGCGATGAAGTCGATGCGCTGGTGAGCGTCGTCAGGAGACTGGCGGCGCGGCGTTGACGTTTTCGTTGCGCTGACGTCGATGTTGCCCGCTTGCGGCGGCCTTTGCGGGCCGCCGCAAGCGCTTTTATGCTACCCGGTTAGAAACGCACGACCGGCTTCTGCTCGACGCTGAAGCCTTCACGCAGCACACTGGCCGAATCCGCGAAATAACGGCGGATTTCCGACAGCAGATCGGTGTTGCCGCGCCGGCAGAACACCACGCCCGATCCTTCTTCCGTCAACAATTCGTCGATCAGCGATTCGGGTTGCCCGATATCGGCGAGGTGGACGTTCTGCACGCCGTGCGCGAGCGCATCGAGCGCGTCGCGTACGCACGGCGCCGCGTCGGCGGCCGGATGCTCGGCGAGCCATTGCTCGAGTTCCGCGATGCCGTACAGACCGGCAAGCTCGCCGAGTTCGCGCAGCCATGCACTGTCGACCATCATCACCAGCGTGACGGCGCCCGTACGTTGCGCGAACAGGCTGCCGAGCCGTTCCGGGCGCAGCAGCCGATCGTGGCCCGCGTCGTCCGGTGCGACGGGCATCACGACGGGCACCAGTCCATTGTCGAGAAACGCGTTCAACGCAGCGCTGTCGAATCGTGCGATCGCGCTTGTGCTCGCGTGGTCGGGTTCGGCGCCGGCAACCAGCAAGCCGCCGTCGTGACCGTCGACACCGATCGCCCGGGCGCCGTGGCTACCGATCAGGCGCACCAGTTCATGATTGACGCCGGTCATGGACGCATGCACGGCGTGGACCGATTGCGTGCCGGACGCGGTCGGGATGCTCTGGATCACGATCGGACGGATGCTGGTGAGCGCAAGCAGCGCGACATCCTGTGCGAAGGCGGAGCGCGCGTGGGCGTCGCTCGTGGCACCGCCGTCGACGATGACGACGGTCTGTCCGTGCAGCGCTTGCATGAAAGGCAGCGCGCGGGTCAGGCCGGCCACGCGTCGGGTGGGAGTATCAGGGTCTGGGAACATGGGAATCCGAAATGATGGAGGGAATGCCTGCCGTTGCACGATGTCGGGTCAAACAGTGCGTTGCATGAGCCGGTGAATCTCTTCGGGCGTTTGCGCATCGCGCGACGCCTGCCGGATCGCGCGTTCGCTGAACCATCGCGCGGCATCGGCGAGCAGTTCGAGGTGCACGCGGTCCTCCGCGTGCGGCAGCACCAGCACGATGAATTCATGCACGGGCTTGCGGTCCGGCGCGTTGAACGCGAACGGGTACCGCGCGCGAACGAACAGCGCGACGACCGAGCCGAGCCCGTCTACGCGCGCATGCGGAATCGCGACGCCTTGCCCCAGGCCGGTCGAGCCGAGTTGCTCGCGCTTGATCAGTTCGGCGCGGATCCGGTCGGCGGATACGCCGCTGCCGCGCGCGACATGGTGCGCGACTAGGTCGAACAACTGGCTCGCGCTTTCCACGGGTACATCGAGCAGGATGTTGTCCGGCGGACAGGCGTCGGCGAGCCGGGTCGCGGACGGCGTGCTGCCGCGTCGATGAGGGAGGGGGGATTGGCCGCCGACGGCGGCCTGCTGCGTTTGCATGCGGATTGCTCCGTGTCGGGATGACAGGGAAATCCTAGACAACCGCGCGTAAAGACGGTGTCAGATACGCGGTGGGCGGGCATTAAAATTTCGTATCGAACGGCGATGGAGCCGCGCCCCGATGCGGATGGCCTCAAGTTCCCGACAGCACGAACGGCAGCGTCGTCAGCACAAACACCGAAATGCCGACGACGGGCGCACCGAACGCGATTGCCGCGAACGCGACCGCTGCGCTCGCCAGTACGAGCGTTCTCGACACCCGGCGATGGCGGCCGTGCGCCGTCGCTCGCGCTTCGTGGAGGGTTTCGGTCCGCCGGCCGATCACGTGTTTCCAGAACATCAAACCCAGCATCATTTCACGGCTCCTGTATGAAAGACGATCGAGACGGGGCGCGCGATGCTGCGGAAGCGGAAGGCCCCGTGAATGAAATCAGTGATGCAAAACAACCGGCTAGAATCGGCGGATCGATGGCGCGTCGTTACGCGGCCTGTGTCGATGCACGTGCTCGAACGCATACATTGCGATGGTGACGACCACATCGACATCGCGTTCAAGCGTGCACGGAAAGGACTACGGCGCGCATCGTCCGCCTGTCGGCAGGACGGTGGCTCGGGAAGGAGACGCAGGCGTCCGGCCTGTCAGGCAGAAAAGCAACTCGGAGGACGAGGACTTCGGATGCGCATGGCGCGTGCTCGGCGGTGGATGGCGGACCCATTCTAGTGAACGGATGCGCGGGCGCAAGTAAAAAGGTCGTAAAGGCGTGTGAGTCGCGCGTTACGTGCACTGCGAAAGATGCGCGCTGGTGTGGCAGGGTGCGCATCAGAACGTTTGGTTTGCGCCAACGGCTCCGCAGACGGTCGATCCTAAAGAAAAACGCGTGACGACTTCCGTCGCCACGCGTTTCCCGTGACTACAACATGACCGCGCGCACACCGACAAACCGGCGCGCACGCCGCCGCGTCGTCAGAAATCGAACCCCGGCCCGCCCGCGCCCGGGCCGCCGGGCGCGGCGGCCGGCGCCGCATCCTTCGGCGCTTCGAACACGGTCGCATCGGTCGTCAGGAGCAGCCCGGCCACCGACGCCGCATTCTGCAGCGCGGTGCGCGTGACCTTGGTCGGATCGAGCACGCCCGATTCGACGAGGTCGCCGTACTCGCCCGTCTGCGCGTTGTAGCCGAAGTTGCCCGCGCCTTCCGCGACCTTCGCGACGACGACGCTCGCTTCCTCGCCCGCATTCGTGACGATCTGGCGCAGCGGTTCTTCCAGCGCGCGCAGCACGATCTTGATGCCCGCGTCCTGATCGGCGTTCGCGCCCTTCAGTTCGCGAATCGCCTGCCGCACGCGGATCAGCGCGACGCCGCCGCCCGGCACGATGCCTTCCTCGACGGCCGCGCGCGTCGCGTGCAGCGCGTCGTCGACGCGATCTTTCTTCTCCTTCACCTCGATTTCGGTCGCGCCGCCGACCTTGATCACCGCCACGCCGCCCGCGAGCTTCGCGACGCGTTCCTGCAGCTTCTCGCGATCGTAGTCGGACGTCGCCTCTTCGATCTGCACGCGAATCTGCTTCACGCGCGCCTCGATGTTCTTCGCATCGCCCGCGCCGTCGATCACCGTGGTGTTTTCCTTGCCGACTTCGATGCGCTTCGCCTGGCCGAGTTCGGCGAGTGTGGCCTTTTCGAGCGTCAGGCCCGTTTCCTCGGCGATCACCTGGCCGCCGGTGAGGATCGCGATGTCCTCGAGCAGCGCCTTGCGGCGATCGCCGAAGCCCGGCGCCTTGACCGCCACCGTCTTCAGGATCCCGCGGATGTTGTTCACGACGAGCGTCGCGAGCGCTTCGCCTTCGACGTCTTCCGCGATGATCAGCAGCGGCCGGCCCGACTTCGCGACCTGTTCGAGCACCGGCAGTAGATCGCGGATGTTCGAGATCTTCTTGTCGTGCAGCAGGATGTACGGGTTTTCGATCTCGGCGATCTGCTTGTCCGGATTGTTGATGAAATACGGCGACAGGTAGCCGCGATCGAACTGCAGCCCTTCGACGACGTCGAGCTCGTCGGCGAGCGACTTGCCGTCCTCGACGGTGATCACGCCTTCCTTGCCGACGCGATCGATCGCCTCGGCGATGCGCTGGCCGATCGATTCCTCGCCGTTCGCGGAGATCGTCGCGACCTGCGCGATTTCCTTGCTCGTGGTGGTCGGCTTGCTGATCTTCTTCAATTCGTCGACGGCCGACGCGACGGCCTTGTCGATGCCGCGCTTCAGGTCGAGCGGATTGAGCCCGGCCGCGACGTACTTCTGGCCTTCACGGACGATCGCCTGCGCGAGCACGGTAGCCGTCGTCGTGCCGTCGCCGGCCGCGTCGCTGGTGCGCGACGCGACTTCCTTCACGAGTTGCGCGCCGATGTTCTGCAGCTTGTCCGCGAGTTCGATTTCCTTCGCGACCGACACGCCGTCCTTCGTGACGACGGGCGCGCCGAAACTGCGTTCGAGCACGACATTGCGGCCCTTCGGTCCGAGCGTGACCTTTACCGCGTTCGCGAGAATGTTCACGCCTTCGGTCAACTTCGATCGTGCGATGTCGCTGAAAATGATTTCCTTGGCTGCCATGATTGCGCTCCGTTATTGATTGACGACCGCGACGATGTCTTCTTCGCGCAGCACGAGAAACTCGTTGCCGTCGACCTTGACGGCTTGCCCCGCGTACTTGCCGAACAGCACGCGCTCGCCGACCTGCAGGTCGGGCACGATGCGCTGGCCGTCGGTATCCTTGCGGCCGGGGCCGACGGCGATCACTTCGCCCTGGTCGGGTTTCTCGGCGGCGCTATCGGGAATCACGATGCCCGATGCGGTGGTGGTTTCCTGGTCGAGTCGCTTCACGATCACGCGGTCGTGCAAGGGGCGTAGGCTCATTTTTTCGTCCTGTGCTGTTCTGTCGAAATTGGCTGGCACTCTTTAACAGAGAGTGCTGACGAGTATAAAAACGCGCGGCGGTGCGATCCAATAACGGATTCGGAAAAGCATTTGCGCGAATGCGCTTTGGACGGGAAGACGGGGAACGGAGAGGGAGGAGGCGGGAGAAGGCGGCGTGTGCCGCCTTCAGGCGTCACGATGCGACGCGAATCACGACCTTGCCGAAGTGCTGGCCGGACTGCAAATGTGCATACGCTTGCGGCGCCTCGTCGAAGCCGAACACGCGATCGACCACCGGCTTGATCCGTTTCGCGTCGACGAGCCGCACGACGTCGTCGAGCATCGCGCGGCTGCCGACCATGAAGCCGTGCAGACGCCGGAAGCCGCCGATCAGCGGCAGCAGCCCGAGTTGGGGCCCGTCGAAGCTGCTGAGCCCGCCGATTACCGACACGATGCCGCTTGTTTTCGTCGCGGCGAGCGAGCGCGGCAGCGTGTCGCGTCCGCCGACTTCAACGACGAGATCCGCGCCCGCACCGCCGGTGAGGCGCAATACTTCGTGTTGCCATTCGGGCGTCGTCCGGTAGTTGATCGTTGCGTCCGCACCGAGTGCACGGGCGCGTTCGAGCTTCGCGTCGCTCGACGACGTGACGATCGTGCGCAACCCGGCGGCCTGCGCGAGCTGTAGCGCGACGATCGATACGCCACCCGTGCCGAGCAGCACAACGGTCGCGCCCGGCGACAGTCCGCCGTCGACGAACAGCGCGTTCCACGCGGTGACGCCCGCGCACGACAGCGTCGCGGCTTCGTCGTAGTCGAGATGCGCGGGGATCGCGACCAGCGCCGCCTCGTCGGACACGAAGCGTTCGGCGAGCACGCCGTCGAATTGCGCGCCGGGCGAACCCGACACTTTGTGCGGTGTCGGCGGCCCGTCGATCCAGCGCGGGAAGTAGGTATTGATCACGCGGTCGCCCGGTTTGAAGCGCGTGACGTCGCGGCCCGTCTCGACCACTTCTCCGGCGCCGTCGGCGACCGGGATCAGCGCGTCGGTGCCGATGCCGAGATAGTCGCCGCGCGCGAACATCAGGTCGCGATAGTTCAGCGCGGCCGAGTGGATCCTGACGACGACGTCGGTGGGCCCGACCGCGCGCGGTGTCGCGTCGATGCGCCGGAGCCCGGCAATGCCGTCGCCCGGTTTGATTTGCCATGCATGCATGTCGACTCCTTTTCGAGATAGTCAGGACTATCATAGTGTTGCGCAGGTGGACGCATTGGCGAGAATTTGGCCGACGATTGTCGCCAGCACGGACACAACCCTGTCATCGCACCGGAGCGGAGCGGCATGGATGAACGGCTGAGAGGCGTCGCCGAATTTGTCGACGTGGTGGAATCGGGTAGTTTCGCGGCGGCGGCGCTGCGCCTCGGCATGACGCGCTCGGCTGTCGCGAAGATCGTCGCGCGGCTCGAACTGCGTCTCGGCGCGCGGCTGCTGCAGCGCACGACGCGCCAGGTCGGCCTGACCGACGAAGGGCTCGTCTATTACGAGCAATGCCGGCGACTGCTGGCCGAACTCGGCGAAACGGAGGCCGCGCTCGATGCGGGGCGCCGCGAGCCGGCCGGGCGCGTGCGCGTCAGCGTGCCGGTGCTGTTCGGGCGGCAGTGCGTGGCGCCCGTGGTGCGGCGTCTCGTCGAGCGCCACCCGCGGCTCGAAATCGACATGTCGTTCAGCGACCGCGTGGCCGACCTCGTCAACGACGGCTTCGACCTGGCGGTGCGCATCGGCGAACTGGCCGATACGAGCGCGCTGGTCGGCCGCAAGCTGGGCGTGCAGCGCATGGGCATCTGCGCATCGCCCGCGTATCTCGCGCGTCACGGTCGGCCGTCGGGGCTCGACGAACTCGCGTCGCACGTCGGCATCGCGTATTCGCGCGGCGGACAACCGGCGCCATGGCGGGTCATCGGCGCGGACGGCGCGGTGCACGACCATCGCGCGGCCGGCCGGCTGCGGTTGGACGACCTGCAGGCGATCGCCGATGCGGCCGCCGCCGGCGCGGGCCTTGCGTGGCTGCCGTGCTGGCTGATGGCGCCGTACGTGCGCGACGGCCGCCTCGCGCTCGTGATGGACAGCGACAGCGTGTCGGGCGCCGAAGTGTTCGCGGTGCGGCCGGCAGCGCGTCACGTGCCGTCGAAGGTGCGGGTGGTCGTCGATGCGCTGATCGACGAGATTCCGCAGATGCTGGCGTCGGACGACGCGAACGGCGAGCGCGGATGACGGAGGTAGGTTCTCCGGCGACGACGCGACAATCTGGTTGGATGCGCATCGCGCTCGCGTGCATCTGGCATAGACAGCCTGAACCGAAGGAGGAAAAACTGGGAAGTCGCTTTTTTCGGGCGACTAACGCTTGCGTCGGCGCGGATCGATACCGTTTTGTTCGAGCAGCTTGCGCAGCCGCGAGTTTTCGATCCACAGTGAAGCTAACGCGGTCACCGTCATCAGAAGCGGAAACCATTCGCCTGTCGCGCTGATGATCGCCCAACCTGCGGCCGTGACGATCAGTGCCGTGACGATGAGAAGCAATCGGTCTGCAAGCCAATTCATTGCGCACTCCGAATTGCAGTGTTCGCCTTCAGGCCGAGATAGCTGTGCGAGCCCGGTGCGAGTACTTCGGGATGGCGACCGGTTTGAGTCATGATCGTTGTGGAGACAATCAGTTTGCAGATCGTTGCATCCGCACCTAACTTCTGGAGGACGTTGACCGTCGCGACAACGCTTGCGACGGACGTTTGCCTGGAAGGCTTCGAAAAGCGCTGGTATTTCGACATTTTGGCTTTCTCCTCATCGATCGCGGATTATTACATGAACCTTTCATTTGCGCCGGACATATTCCCCCACCCCGTTAGCATGTGACGAATCCGACTTTGGGCGCTGCGCGCGCGACGCTAAGATCGCCGCTCCCGTAGATCGAGCGTCAACAAGAATGAAAAAGTCCGCGTCGCCGTTGCATGCTTTTCGTTTCCGTGTCGTCTGCGCCGCGATTGCCGGCGCGGTGTCGCTCGCGTCGTGCGGCGGCGTCGACAGCAGTCCGCCGCCGCAGGCCAGCGCGACGCCCGCGGCCAAGCGCCCGAACATCCTGTACATCATGGCCGACGATCTCGGCTATTCCGACATCCATGCGTTCGGCGGCGAAATCAACACGCCGAACCTCGACGCGCTCGTCGCGTCGGGCCGCATCCTGTCGAACCACCACACGGGCACCGTCTGCGCGATCACGCGCGCGATGCTGGTGTCGGGCACCGATCACCATCTCGTCGGCGAGGGCACGATGGGCGTGCCGACCGACGAGCGGCGCGGGCTGCCCGGCTACGAGGGCTACCTGAACGATCGCGCGCTGTCGTTCGCGCAATTGCTGAAGGACGCCGGCTATCACACGTATATCGCGGGCAAGTGGCACATCGGCTCGGGGATCGTCGGCAGTACGACGGGCAGCGGCCAGACACCCGACCAGTGGGGCTTCGAGCGCAGCTACGTGCTGCTCGGCGGCGCGGCGACGAACCACTTCGCGCACGAGCCGGCCGGCTCGTCGAACTACACGGAAGACGGCCGCTACGTGCAGCCGGGCCAGCCCGGGCAACCGGGTGGCGCGGGCGGTAGCCCGGCCGTGTTCTATTCGACCGATTTCTATACGCAGAAGCTGATCTCGTACATCGATGCGAACAAGCAGGACGGCAAGCCGTTCTTCGCGTACGCGGCCTACACGTCGCCGCACTGGCCGCTGCAGGTGCCCGATCCGTGGCTGCACAAGTACGCGGGCGTGTACGACGCCGGCTACGATGCGATCCGCAACGCGCGGATCGCGCGGCAGAAGGCGCTCGGCCTGATTCCGGCCGATTTCAAGCCGTTCGACGGGCTGCCGGAGACGACGGCGGCATCGCCCGCGACCGCGAACAACGGCACGGCCAGCGCGAAGTACATCAGCGCGGTGCATTCGGCCGCGGACGGCTACAGCGACTACGGCTCCGGCAAGGTCGACAAGCTGTGGTCGAGCCTGTCGCCGGCCGAGCGAAAGGCGCAGGCGCGCTACATGGAGATCTACGCGGGGATGGTCGAGAACCTCGACTACAACATCGGCCTGCTGATCCAGCATCTGAAGGACATCGGCGAATACGACAACACGTTCATCATGTTCCAGTCGGACAACGGCGCGGAAGGCTGGCCGATCGATTCCGGCGCGGACCCGACCGCAACCGATACCGCGAACGGACAGGACCCGATCTACTCGACGCTCGGCACCGACAACGGCAAGCAGAACGCACAGCGCCTGCAGTACGGGCTGCGCTGGGCCGAAGTGAGCGCGGCGCCGTTCCGGCTCACGAAGGGCTATTCGGGCGAAGGCGGCGTGTCGACACCGACGATCGTGCACCTGCCGGGCCAGTCGCAACCGTTGCCGACGCTGCTCGCATTCACGCACGTGACCGACAACACGGCGACGTTCCTCGCGGTTGCGGGCGTCACGCCGCCGTCGCAACCGGCGCCGCCGCTCGTGAACACGCTGACGGGCGTCGACCAGAACAAGGGCAAGGTCGTTTACAACAACCGCTACGTGTATCCGGTGACCGGCCAGTCGCTGCTGCCGGTGCTCACCGGTTCGACGACGGGCGAAGTGCATACGACGCCGTTCGGCGACGAAGCATACGGCCGCGCGTATCTGCGCAGCGCCGACGGTCGCTGGAAGGCATTGTGGACCGAGCCGCCGCTCGGCCCGCTCGACGGTCACTGGCAGCTTTACGATCTCGCGGCGGACCGTGGCGAGACGACCGACGTGTCGGCGCAGAACCCGTCGGTGATCGGCACGCTGGTCGATCAGTGGAAGGCGTACATGAGCAACGTCGGCGGCGTCGAGCCGCTGCGTCCGCGCGGCTACTACTGATCCCGGGAGCAACACGATGCGGCTCCGCTTCTGGACGATCGGCGCGGCGCTGGCCGCCACGCTGTTCGCCGCCGCGTTCGCGATGGGCTATGCGAATCCGGCGGCGTCGGCAAGCGGCGCGTTCGACGATCTGAATCGCGGCCGCGCGCTTGCGCCGCTCGGTTCGGAGCGCGAGTGCAAGCGCTATTCGGGGCTGCCGGCGAAGTGGCGCGACGATCCGACGGCGGGCATGGTGCACCTGCGCGGCGGCGCGTTCGTGTTCGGCAGCACGCGCGGCTATGCGGACGAGCGTCCGGTCGGCGACGGCACGACGCGCGTCGGCGGCTTCTGGATCGACCAGACCGACGTGACGATCGCGCAGTTCGCAGCCTTCGTGCAGGCGACCGGTTACGTGACCGAGGCCGAGCAGCAGGGCGGGGCGGCGGTGTTCCATGTGCCGACGCGCGACGAGATGAATGCAGGCGACCTCGCGTGGTGGTCGTGGGTGAAGGGCGCGTCGTGGCGGCATCCGCGCGGGCCCGGTAGCGACGTGGACGGGCTCGGCAACCTGCCGGTGACGCTCGTCACGCAGCGCGATGCGCTCGCGTATGCGCACTGGCTCGGCCGCGACCTGCCGACCGAGGCCGAATGGGAATACGCGGGCAAGGCCGGCCGCGATGACGCGTCGCTCGATGCGGCGCCGCGCGACGCGAACGGCAAGCCGACCGCGAACTACTGGCAGGGTGCGTTTCCAGTGCTCGACTCGGCCGAGGACGGTCACGCGGGGCTGGCGCCCGTCGGCTGCTATGCCGCGAACGGCTTTCGTCTTTACGACATGATCGGCAACGCATGGGAATGGACGAAGGATGCGTACACGGGCCCGCATCAGTCGCATACGAACGGCGACACCGCAGCCGTCGCACCGCCGACGCGCCGGCACGATACGCCGATGGTCATCAAGGGCGGCTCGTTCCTGTGTTCGCGCGATTACTGCGTGCGCTATCGCGCATCGTCGCGCGAACAGCAGGAAGCGGATCTCGGCGCATCGCATATCGGGTTTCGCACGATCCTGAGGGACGCGTCGTGACGACGGGTATCGGGCGATTCGTTTCGGTGTGGCTGCTCGGTGCCTGCGTGCTGATGTCGCAGGGATCGACGATGGCTGCCGAAGCGTCGGCACCGGCCGTGCGCGTCGGCGTCACGCGCGGCGTGCATGCGCAGATCCTCGACGAAGTGAAGAAGGTGGCCGCCGCGCGCGGGCTGGGCGTCGACGTCGTCGAATTCGACGATGCGTCGCGCATCGACACGGCGCTGGCCGACGGGCGGATCGACGCGGCCAGCTTCGAGGATGCGCAGCGCCTGAGCGCCACGCGCGCGGCGAAAGGCTATGCGCTGACCGCCGTCGCGCCGACGGTCACGCTGCCGATGGCATTCTATTCGCGCAAGCTGAAGAACCTGAACGAACTGCAACCGGGCGCGACGGTCGCGCTGCCCGTCGATCCGCGCGGGATGGCGCGCGCGCTCGTGCTGCTGCAGAACGACACGCTGGTGACGCTGCGCGAAAAAGCCGGCCTGCATGCGACGCTGCGCGACGTGACGGGCAACCGGCTCGCGCTGAAATTCGTCGCGCTGCGCCGCGACCGGCTTTACGCGGCGCTCGATACGGCCGCATTCGTCGCGATCGACAGCGACGATGCGGCCCGCGCCGGGCTGGAGCCCGCGCGCGACAGCATCAGCCTCGAGGACGCCCGCTCGCCGTATGCGAACGTGCTCACGGTGCGCGACACCGATCGTGCGAAGCCGTGGGTCGCGCAGCTCGTCGCCGCGTATCACTCGGACGACGTCGCGCGCTTCATCCTCACGCGCTACCAGGATTCGGTGCGGCGGCCGTGGTAGACACCTACCTGCTCGCGTGCAACGCGTGCGGACGCTGCTGCAACAGCGCGCCGACGCTGTCGTTGCGCGAACTGTTCCGGCATCGGCATCGCTTCGTCGGCGCGTTGACGATTCGTCGCGTGCCGAAGCGGCGGATCGGCGAACGCTGGCAGGCGGGCGGGCGCGAGCACACGCTCGATGCGGACGACGTCGCGGCCGCCGATGCGCTGGCGGACCGGCTGTTTCATCGCGGCGGCGGCGTGCGCGGCGAATGGCTCGCGCTGACGCTGCAAGGCTACGACTATCCGTCGCTCGGCCGTTGCGCGGCGCTCGCCGACGACGGCCGCTGCGGCGTGCACGCGAACAAGCCGTCGATCTGCCGCGCGGTGCCGCTCGATCCGATGCTGCCCGACCGGTTGCAGGCCCGCGTGCTCGCGGCACGACGCGACGATGCGGCGTGGCTGGGCGCGAACTGCATCGTCGAGGCCGGGAGCGTGCAATCCACGAACGAATCGTCGTTCCCGATTCCGCTGGTGACGGCCGGGCAGGTCGCGGATCGTGCGGCGCTCGACGCGTATCGCGATGCGCTCGTGTTCGAGCGCGCGGTGTGGCGCGACGCCGTATTCGCGTCGCTGATCGACGGGGGGCAGGACCTGCGCCATGCGCTGTCGCGGCTGGCGCCCGGCGGCTACCTGACCGTGTCGATCGTGCCGGTCCTGCTCGTCGTCGCTCAGGTATCCGCGCATTGCCGCGCGCTGTGCATCGACTTCATCGACGCGCAGTTGGCCTTGATCGGCACGAACGTCGAAGCGGCGCTCGCGTGCCGACGGCCCGACGACCGGCCGGCGACGCACGAATTGCGTGGCTTCGCCCAGGCGCTGGAACGGGCGCGACAAGCGCTCGCGGCCATGCCGTCACCCACTGCCGTCACGCGCGACGATGCGTCATGCATCGACGCGTGGCTCGACGATCGCGCCGCCGCCGCTCCGCTCGCCGCTTGACGACGATCGCGGCACGCCGTGCGTGCCTTACACTTGGCGCTCTTTCATCGTGGCAGAGTGAGCGGGCATGTACGCGTCGACCTTCATTTTTCGTGCCGGGCAGTACGACGACGAATTCCACCGGCTCGACCGGCAGATCGCCAACATGGCGCGTGCGACGCCCGGCTATCTCGGCGAGGAAACGTGGGAGAACGCGGAAGCCGGCTTGATCCAGAATATCTACTACTGGGAATCCGAGGCGGCGCTGCGGCAGTTGATGCGGCATCCTGCGCATCTCGAAGCCAAGGCGAAGCAGGCGCGCTGGCTGGACGGGTATCGCGTCGTGATTTCGCAGGTGCTTCGCGAGTACGGGGACGGCAAGCTGACGCCGCCGCGTGCGGAGCCCTCCGCGTAACGGTCGCCGGTCACGCGGTCGCGCCGGTTTCTCCCGGCGTGGCCGGTTCGCGCGCCGCGCGCGCCCAGATCGGGAACGTCGCGTTCTGGATCGACGTCTGCGCGTCGATGACCTTGCGGTGGTCGATGCCGGGCAGGTCGAGCAATCGGTCGACCGCCGCCTTCGCGCCTTCGGCATCCTGCGGAAAGGCGCACGCGAACTGCTTGTTCGTATCGAACAGGATCCACCAGACATCCGACACGAACGGCCCCTGGTCGTTGGTTTCGATCAGGATCGCGCCGAGGTCGGACAGCGCGATGCCGCGTGTCGTCCCGGTCTGATCGGTCGACGCGATGCGCGTATCGGTTGCCGTCACGGTCCAGCCGCGCTGCCGGGCAGGCGGACGCGTCGATGCCGGCGCGGCATTCGGCAGGGCCGGGCCGCCGGTGCCGGTGTCGGTGACAGCACCGTTCGGTACGACCCCATCCACGGCACCGACGGCACCGCTTCGCGTCACGCCATCCTGCCGCTCGCGCCCATCGATCCACGGCAGCGCGGCGGCGCCCACCATCGCCGCGATCCACAAGTAGTATCCGGCCCCGAACGTGCGGATCGTTTCGTAGTTCGCATCGGTCGGGATCGTATGCCAGCCGAGCGCAAAGACGACGACCACGGCCAGTAGCACCGACACGGTACGGCTCGGCCTGAGCAGCGCGACGACGAGCAGCGGGTTGCCGAGCCACGCGAATTGCAGGTCGAGGATCGCGAGCGGCCCGAGCGCGAGCACGGTGTAGCCGTGCAACCAGCTTACCGCGCCGACCGCATTCGGCGGTTCGGCCGCGACGGGCAGCAGCAGCGACGCGACATACAGCGCGACGATCACGACGCGCGCGAGGTTCAGGCGGGACGAAGCGGAGCGGATCTGCATGTTGCCTTCTCGTGGTGCACGATCATGCGAAGCGACGAATGCCGGACGGCCGGGCCGTCATTCACGATGCGCGGCGCCGATATGGCGACGCGCCGATCGCGATTGTGGGCGATTCGCGCGGCGATGTCGAACGTGCGTCATCCAGCGCGTCGGGGTCAAAGCGCTTCGACCAGCAAGCGCGTGCTCTTTTCGCAATACTCATGACACGCCGCCCGCGCGGCGATCGACGCACCGTGCACGAACCGCGGCGCGTCCGTTCGCCGCGACATCGACACGACGATCGACGGCGGCGACGGCTGCAGCGGCAGCTCGACGACTTCGCCGCTTTCGATCAGCGCATCGACGAACAGCACCGGAATCGCGGCGACGCCGAAACCGTCGCGCACCAGTTGCACGATCACCGAGATCGACGGCGACCCGGTGATGCGCGTCTCCGACAGCGGCACGCCGTGCGCATGCGCGAGCGTGCGGACGATGTCTTCCAGCGCGCGATGGGGCGCGGTGCCGCGCCCGTAGGTGAGGATCGGCTGGCGCAGCACCTGCCGCGCGAGGCCGGTGCGCGTGTTCGGCAGCAGCCCGGCGCGCGCGATCCAGCGCACCGGGTAGTTCGCGAGCGCGTCGCACACGACCGACGCCTCGTCGCTGCCCTCCACGCGAATGATCAGGTCGAGTTCTCCGGCCATCAGCCGGCGCTGCAGCACGACGCTGACGTCGACGGTCAGGTCGATTTCCAGTTGCGGATAGTCGGCCGCGAGCCGCCGCATGTAATGCGGCAGCCAGCTGTGCACGACCGTCTCGATCACGCCGAGCCGCAGCTTGCCGCGCAGCGCGCGCTCGCCGGACGCCGCGGCCTGCAGTTCCTGCGTCGCCTCGACGACGGCCTTCGCATAGCCGAGCAGGTATTCGCCGTTCGGCGTGAGCCGGAACGCGCGGCTGTCGCGATCGACGAGTACGGTATGCAGTTCGTCCTCGAGCGCCTTCAGGCGCTGCGAGATCGCGGCCGGCGTCGCGTGCAGCGCGGCCGCGGTCGTGCGGAAGTTGCGCAGCTTCGCGAGCATGACGAAGGTTTCGAGAAAACGCGTGTTCATGGCAGTCGGGCGAGCAATGGATGCGCAGCTTGCCGGCGACGAAAAGTGAACGGGACCGGGGAAAACCCGCAGACCCGTTAAGAAATTCTATACAACGGGCGCAAAAAAACTCGTTGGCGACAAAATTTTTTCCTTTCTATTCTTCGCCATATCCGATGACACACCGCCGTCATCGCCCCGCCATCCCGATCTGCGACCGACCATCATGACGCCTTCCGAATTTCGCCAGTCCGTGCGCCGCGGCGCGTTCCGCGGCCCGACCGCCGGCCATTGCGGCCCGTTTGCCCAGGCGAACCTCGCGATCCTGCCCGACGCGTACGCGCACGATTTCCTGCGCTTCTGCCAGGCGAACCCGAAGGCCTGCCCGTTGCTCGGCGTCGGCGAACCGGGCGCGTTCCGGATCGCCGCGCTCGGCGAGGATCTCGACATCCGCACCGACGTGCCGAGCTACAACGTATATAGGGACGGCCGCCTGACCGAGCAGGTCGAATCGCTCGAAGCGCTGTGGCGCGACGATTTCGTCGTATTTGCGATCGGCTGCTCGTTCTCGTTCGAGGACATGCTCGCCCGCGAAGGGATCGGGTTGCGCCACGTCGAGGAGGGGCGCAACGTGCCGATGTACCGCACGTCGATCGCGAACCGCCGCGCGGGGATTTTCGGCGGCCAGCTGGTCGTGTCGATGCGGCCGCTGCGCGGCGCCGACGCGATCCGCGCGGTGCAGATCACGAGCCGGTTTCCGGGCGTGCACGGCGCGCCGATCCATATCGGGCACCCGCGGGAACTGGGCATCGCGGATCTGGATGCGCCCGAATTCGGCGACGCGGTGACGATCCGCGACGGCGAGCTGCCGGTGTTCTGGGCGTGCGGCGTGACGCCGCAAACCGCGCTGATGGACGCGAAGCTGCCGATCGCGATCGCGCATACGCCCGGCCACATGCTGATGACCGACATCACGAACGCGTCGCTGGCCGTGTTCTGACCCGCCGGCCCCGCACGCGACACACCTACGACAGACACACCGCACCACACGCCATTTGATCGGCGCACAACGACAGGAGCACCACCATGGAAAGCAAGACCCTCGCGGCGCCCGCCGCCGAGCCCGCGAGCCGCGAGCGCAGCGGCCTGTTCTCGTGGTACGCGGATGCGCAACCGCGCGAACGCCGCGCGTTCTGGAGCTGCAAGGTCGGCTACATGCTCGACGGAATGGACACGCAGATGCTGTCGTTCGTGATCCCGACGCTCGTCGCGACCTGGGGCATCTCGTTGGCCGACGCAGGCTTCATCGGCACGATCACGCTGCTCGCGTCGGCGCTCGGCGGCTGGATCGCCGGCATCCTGTCCGACCGCATCGGCCGCGTGCGCACGCTGCAGCTCACGGTGCTGTGGTTCGCGGTGTTCACCGCGCTGTGCGGGCTCGCGCAGAACTACCACCAACTGGTCGCGGCGCGTGCGCTGATGGGTTTCGGCTTCGGCGGCGAATGGACGGCCGGCGCGGTGCTGATCGGCGAAGTGATCCGCGCGCGCGACCGCGGCAGGGCGGTCGGCCTCGTGCAGTCGGGCTGGGCGATCGGCTGGGGGCTGTGCGCGCTGCTGTATGCGCTGCTGTTCTCGGTGCTGCCGGCCGAGCAGGCGTGGCGCGCGCTGTTCCTCGTCGGGCTCGCGCCCGCGCTGCTGGTCGTCGCGATCCGCCGCTACGTGAAGGAGCCGGACGTCTACGAGAAGGAGAAGGCCGCGCAGGCGAAAGTGGCCGATGCGCCGCGCCTCACCGAGATCTTCGCGCCGAAGCTGATCACGACGACGCTGCGCGCGGCCCTGCTGACGACCGGCGCGCAGGGCGGCTACTACGCGATCACGACGTGGCTGCCGACCTTCCTGAAGACGGAACGGCACCTGACGGTGATGGGCACCGGCGGCTATCTCGCGATGATCATCTTCGGTTCGTGGGTCGGTTACCTGACGAGCGCATACCTGACCGACCGCCTCGGCCGCAAGCCGAACTTCATCCTGTTCGCGGTCGGCTCGATGGTGATCGCGTTCGCGTACACGTCGCTGAACCTGACCAACGCGTCGATGCTGTGGCTCGGCTTCCCGCTCGGCTTCTTCGCATCGGGCATCTTCTCGGGGATGGGCGCGTTCCTCACCGAGCTGTTCCCGACCCGCGTGCGCGGCTCCGGCCAGGGCTTCTGCTACAACGTGGGCCGAGCGATCGGCGCGCTGTTCCCGTTCCTGATCGGCGCGCTGTCCAAGCAGTACGGGCTCGGCACGAGCATCGGCATCTTCGCGGTCGCCGCGTACGGCGTGGTGATCGTCGCCGCGCTGACGCTGCCCGAGACCCGCGGCCGCGAACTCGACGCCGCCTGACCGACGGCAGCGGCGGGGCCGTCGGCCCCGCGCTTTTTTCCCCTTTCATCGACACCGTGACACGGCGCGCGACGCGCGCCGTGCGGCGGCGCTCGTCCCTCGATTCAACGACGCATCGACCGACATCATGACTGACCGACACCTTTCCTCCGTTCCCTCCGACGCCGCGCGCTGGCAATTCTGGATCGACCGCGGCGGTACGTTCACCGACATCGTCGCGCGGCGGCCCGACGGCACGCTCGTCACGCACAAGCTGCTGTCGGAGAACCCCGAGCAATATCGCGACGCGGCCGTGGCCGGCATCCGCCACCTGCTCGGCCTCTCGGCCGACGAGCCGATCACGCCCGCGCAGGTCGACATGGTGAAGATGGGCACGACGGTCGCGACCAACGCGCTGCTCGAACGCAAGGGCGAACGCACCGCGCTCGCGACGACGCGCGGTTTTCGCGACGTGCTGCGCATCGCGTACCAGAACCGGCCGCGCCTGTTCGATCTCGACATCGTGCTGCCCGACGCGCTGTACGAGACGGTCGTCGAGATCGACGAGCGCGTCGGCGCGCACGGCGACGTGGTCTTGCCGCTCGATGTTCAGGGTGCCGAAGCGTCGTTGCGTCGCGTGTTCGACAGCGGCGTGCGTGCGCTCGCGATCGTGCTGATCCACGGCTATCGTCATACCGCGCACGAACGGATGCTGGCGGCGCTCGCGCGCCGCATCGGCTTCACGCAGGTGTCGGTGTCGCACGAGGTGTCGCCGCTGATGAAGATGGTGTCGCGCGGCGATACGACCGTGGTCGACGCATACCTGTCGCCGATCCTGCGCCGCTATGTCGAGCAGGTCGCGCACGAGATGCCCGGCGTGAACCTGCAGTTCATGCAGAGCAGCGGCGGCCTCACGCGCGCCGACGCGTTCCAGGGCAAGGATGCGATCCTGTCGGGCCCGGCCGGTGGCATCGTCGGGATGGTGCGCGCGGCGCGTGCGGCCGGCTTCGAGCAGGTGATCGGCTTCGACATGGGCGGCACGTCGACCGACGTATCGCACTACAACGGCGAATTCGAGCGCGTGTTCGAGACGCAGGTGGCCGGCGTGCGGATGCGCGCGCCGATGATGAGCATCCACACGGTCGCGGCCGGCGGTGGCTCGGTGCTCGGTTTCGACGGCGCGCGGCTGCGCGTCGGACCCGAATCGGCCGGCGCGAACCCGGGGCCGGCCGCGTACCGGCGCGGCGGCCCGCTGACGGTGACCGATTGCAACGTGATGCTCGGCAAGATCCAGCCCGATCATTTCCCGCGCGTGTTCGGCCCGCATGCAGACCAGCCGCTCGACCGCGACGGCGTGGTCGCGAAGTTCACGGCGCTCGCCGACGAGATCCACGCGGCGACCGGCCGACGCGAGACGCCCGAGGCGCTCGCCGAAGGATTCCTGGAGATCGCGATCGGCAGCATGGCGAACGCGATCAAGAAGATTTCCGTGCAGCGCGGCCACGACGTGTCGCGCTACGTGCTGACGACGTTCGGCGGCGCGGGCGGCCAGCACGCGTGCGGCGTGGCCGATGCGCTCGGGATGACGCAGGTGTTCGCGCATCCGCTCGCGGGCGTGCTGTCCGCGTACGGGATGGGCCTCGCCGACCAGACCGCGATGCGCGAGCGCGCGGTCGAGGCCGTGCTGACCGACGCGTCGCTGCCGGCGCTGAACGCGGCGCTCGACCGGCTGGCCGACGAAGCCATCGGCGCGCTGCTCGAACAGGGCGTGCCGCCGGAGCGGATCGCGACCGAGCGACGCGTGCACCTGCGCTACCAGGGCACCGATTCGGCGCTCGACGTGCCGGCCGGCTCGGTCGCGGCGATGCAGCAGGCGTTCGAAACCGCATATCGGCAGCGCTACGCGTTCCTGATGCCCGGCACGCCGCTCGTCGCCGAGCTGGCGTCGGTCGAGGCGATCGGCCGCTCGGACGCGCCGGTCGACATCGCGCCGCTCGCACCGCGCGGGGCGGGCGCGGCGCCGCAAGCGCACGCGGCCGTGCGCTTTTATTCCGGCGGCCAGTGGCACGACGCGGCGCTGGTCGTGCGCGACACGCTGCGCGCCGGCGACGCGATCGACGGCCCCGCGATCGTCGCGGAGCAGAACGGCACGACCGTCGTCGAATCTGGTTGGCGCGCGGAGATGACCCCACAGGGCAATCTCGTGCTGACGCGCACGACGCCGCTGCCGACGCGCCGCTCGCTCGGCACCGACGCCGATCCGGTGCGGCTCGAGATCTTCAACAACCTGTTCATGTCGATCGCCGAGCAGATGGGGCTGCGGCTGCAGAACACCGCGTACTCGGTGAACATCAAGGAGCGGCTCGACTTCTCGTGCGCGATCTTCGACGGCGCCGGCAACCTGATCGCGAACGCGCCGCACATGCCCGTGCATCTCGGCTCGATGGGCGAGAGCATCCGCACGGTGATCGAGCGCAACCGGGGCCGCATGCGCGACGGCGACGTGTTCATGCTGAACGACCCGTACCACGGCGGCACGCACCTGCCGGACGTGACGGTCATCACGCCGGTGTTCGCGGACGGCGCCGACGCGCCGCTGTTCTACGTCGGCTCGCGCGGCCACCATGCGGATATCGGCGGCACGACGCCGGGCTCGATGCCGCCCGATTCGACCCATATCGACGAGGAAGGCGTGCTGATCGACAACTGGCAGCTCGTGTCGGCCGGCGTGCTGCGCGATGCCGAGACGCGCGCGCTGCTGGCATCCGGCCGCTATCCGGCGCGCAACGTCGAGCAGAACATGGCCGACCTGCGCGCACAGGTCGCCGCGAACCAGAAGGGCGTCGACGAGCTGCGCCGGATGGTCGCGCAGTTCGGCCGCGACGTCGTGCTCGCATTCATGACGCACGTGCAGGACAACGCCGAAGAAGCGGTGCGGCGCGTGATCGGCGCGCTGCAGGACGGCGCTTACCGCTATCCGCTCGACAACGGCGCGGAGATTCGCGTCGCGATCCGCGTGGATCGCGCGGCGCGGTGCGCGGAGATCGATTTCACCGGCACGTCCG
The DNA here is from genome assembly GCF_902833155.1 of Burkholderia sp. BCC1047. NCBI lineage: Bacteria > Pseudomonadati > Pseudomonadota > Betaproteobacteria > Burkholderiales > Burkholderiaceae > Burkholderia > Burkholderia sp. BCC1047. The sequence continues at coordinate 107,159 of NZ_CADFEH010000025.1, forward strand.
CGCAGCTCGACAACAACTTCAACGCGCCGAAGGCCGTCTGCATGGCGGCGGTGCTGTACGTGTTCCGCACGCTCGTCGGCGACGACATCCCGCTGAACGCCGGCTGCCTGAAGCCGCTGACCGTGATCGTGCCGGCCCGCTCGATGCTGAACCCCGAGTACCCGGCGGCCGTCGTGTCGGGCAACGTCGAGACGTCGTCGGCGATCACCAACGCGCTGTACGGCGCCCTCGGCTGCGTCGCGTCGAGCCAGGGAACGATGAACAACTTCACATTCGGTAACGATCGATACCAGTACTACGAGACGATCGCGGGCGGCAGCGGCGCGGGCGACGGCTTCGCGGGCGTCGCCGCGGTGCAGACGCACATGACGAACTCGCGGCTCACCGATCCCGAGGTGCTCGAATGGCGCTACCCGGTGCGGCTCGATTCGCACCGGATCCGCGCGGGCTCGGGCGGCGGCGGGCGCTGGCGCGGCGGCGACGGCGCGGTGCGGCGGATCCGCTTCCTCGAGCCGATGACCGCGTCGATCCTGTCGAACAACCGGATCCACGCGCCGTTCGGCGCGGCGGGCGGCGAAGCCGGCGCGCTCGGCCGCAACACGATCGAGCGGGCGGACGGCACGGTCGAGGCGCTCGACCACATCGGCCGCGCGCAGATGGCGCCCGGCGACGTGTTCGTCGTCGAAACGCCGGGCGGCGGCGGCTACGGCGCGGCAGGCTGAGCCCGCGCACCCGGCGCGGATGCGCCGCACCGGGTGCGACGGGGGCGGGTGGAGGATATTGCAACGAACTGTGGAATAAAGCCGCGTATTCGCGCACGAATGGAATCAAAAACACGGGAAACTGCGGATCACGGGATCCGATTCGACCCTGCCGCCACGGGCTCCCGAAAGATCAGGCCCCATATCGATGGACCGGCCCCGAACGCCCGCCCGGCGGGGCTTTGAGGCCTGGCACGCCGCTCCCGATGCGCACCGCCCCGTGCGCGCATTCGCCGGCCGCCAATCATGAAAACTCCGGCTTGCCAATCGAGTCCCGATTCCTTGACACACTTCTCTAAATGTGAGTGCCAATCTTCATTGTCATTTGATAAGATGGCTCTCATCATTCCGTAAGGCAGAACCTGCGCGCATCACGCGCGAACGCCGGTCGCATCAGCTGCAAACAAGTACGGGACGAGGCCGCTGTCACGGCAATCACGGCCGCCCTGCGGGGCACGTGCGTCGCGGCCCGGGAAGGCGGTGGGGTCACTCGCCTCCGTCTACACTGTGCGTTTTTTTTGGATCGGGGCGTGTCCATGGATGACGAAAACGATAGCGCGGTGCTCGAGGCGCACGTCGGTACGCGCAGCCCCTGCTGGCGTCTCGGCAGCGACAGCAATGCGCTCGAACTGGCCGCGGTCCGCGGCCTGACCAACGTCGCGATCGCGCTGACGGTCGAACAGGCGGCGCGCATCCGCGCGCTGACCGGCGTCACGTCGCACCTCGTGCTCGAGATCGTGCTGTTCGGCAGCCCGGTCAGCCTCCATCTCGTCGGCAGGAAGGTCAATACGGTCGACTGGGCCGGCACGGCGTCCGCCTATTCCGATACCGAATCCGTCGCCGGCGACCTGTCGCACGGGCTCGCGTTCGCCGAGCAGGTCGTGTCGGAAGTGAATTCGCTCGTCGTGATCCTCGACCGCAACGGGATGGTGCAGCGCTTCAACCGCCTGTGCGAGGAAGTGACCGGCAAGCGCGAGGTCGACGTGATCGGCCGCAGCGCGTTCGAGCTGTTCATGAGCCCGGAGCAGGGCGCGCAGTCGCGCACCAACATCACGGGTTTCTTCGCGAGCAACCAGTCGTTCGCGGTCGAGCGCTACATCAACACGGTCAACGGGCCGCGCCTGTTCCAGTTCCGCAACAAGTTCGTGCAGAGCGGCAGCGGCGTCGAAGAGCAGTTCCTGATCTGCTCGGGCATCGACATCACCGAGGAGCGCAACGCGCAGCAGCGGCTCACCGAGCTCGCGAACACCGACGTGCTTACCGGGTTGCCGAACCGCCATGCGATCAGCGAGCGCATCCACGCGGCGATCGCCCAGGACGACGCCAATACGCGCGGCCAGGTCGGCATCCTGTTCCTCGATCTCGACAACTTCAAGCGCGTCAACGATCACTACGGGCACATCACCGGCGACCGCCTGCTGCAGGACGTATCGGCGATCATCAACGGCTGCCTGCCGTCGGGCGCGACGCTCGCGCGGCTCGGCGGCGACGAATTCCTCGTGCTGTTCGAGCACGGTACGCGCCCGCTGCTCGAAGCGACCGCGCAGATCATCCTCGAACGGCTGCGCACGCCGATCCATCTCGGGCTGATGGAGGTCTACACGAGCTGCTCGATCGGCATCGCGATGTACCCGCAGCACGGCGATTCGCTCGAGACGCTGATCCGCTGCGCCGACACCGCGATGTACGTCGCGAAGGAGGAAGGCAAGCATACGTATCGCGTGTTCTCGCTCGAGATGAACCAGAAGGTCGCGAAGTACATGTGGCTCGACACGAACCTGCGCAAGGCGCTCGAGGAAGAGCAGTTCGTGCTGTACTACCAGCCGGTCGTCGATATCGCGACGGGCGACGTGCATGGCGTCGAGGCGCTGATCCGCTGGCAGTCGCCCGATCGCGGGCTCGTCGCGCCGATCGAGTTCATCCGTTTCGCGGAAGAGTCGGGGCTGATCGCGCCGCTCGGGCGGTGGGTGATGCGCACCGCGGCCGCGCAGGCCGCCGCGTGGAAGGCGAAGGGGCTCGGCATCCGGATCGCGGTGAACGTGTCCGCTCGGCAGTTGCAGGACATGAACATCGTCCATCAGTTCGCGTCGATTCTCGACGGCGCGGGGCTGAAGCCCGGCCTGCTCGACATCGAGCTGACCGAGAGCTGCTTCATCGAGGACGAGGAGGCGGCCATCGGGCTGATGCGGCAGTTCCGCCAGCTCGGCGCGGAGATCCATCTGGACGATTTCGGCACCGGCTATTCGTCGCTGTCGCAGTTGTCGCGCCTGCCGCTCGACGCGATCAAGCTCGACCGCACCTTCATCACGGCCATCGACCGCAATCCGCGCTCGCAGGCGCTGGTGCACTCGGTCGTGTCGCTCGCGAAGGCGCTGAATTTCGCGGTGGTCGCCGAAGGCGTCGAAACGCATGCGGAAGCCGAATTCCTCAAGCAGCTCGACGTCGATCACGCGCAGGGCTACTACTACGCGCGGCCGATGCCGGCGCAGGCGTTCGAGGCGTGGCTCGCGGAAACGAGAAAGCTCAGGCTGATCGCCTGAGCGTCGTTCCGGAAAAAGGCGCCGCCGGCCGTCGGCGGCGCCCGTCGCATCACACCGTGCGCAGCTTCGACACGCGCCGGTTCTGCAGCATCACCAGGCGTTCCATGTACGCGAGATCCTTCGGCTCGATCGTGAACGCCGCATGCACCCACGCTTCCGTGATGTCCATCAGCTCCGAGCGCGACAGCTGGAACACGCGATCGCGGGCGCGCAGCATCGCGCGGATGCCGTTCAGCTTCGGCTTCGCCACGTCGATGAAGGTGCGCGTCGCCAGATACGCATCGCCCGCGTCGAACGTCTCGTCGATCAGCCCCTGATCTTCATACCATTCGGCCGCATGCGCTTCGCCGGTCGCGATCAGCGATTCCGCGAGGCCGCGGTTCGCCTTGCGCGCGACCAGCGAATAGCCGCCCATGCCCGGGAACAGGTTGAACGCGATCTCGGGGAACCCGAGTTTCACGCCCTTCTGCGCGAGCACGTAGTGATGCGCGAGCGCGGCCTCGAAGCCGCCGCCGAGCGCGCTGCCCTCGACCATCGCGATCGAGATCGCGCCGGTGCCGAAGCCGGTATAGATCTCGTACACGCCGTCGATGCACGAGCGCGCGTAGGCCATCAGTTGATCGCGCCGGCCGCTGCGGATCGCGTCGACGAAGAAGCTCAGGTCGCCGCCGACGTTGAACAGCTCGGGGACGAGCGAGCCCGTCACCCAGAAGTCGAACGTGAGGCCCGAGTCGCGTGCGACGCGCGCGAGATGGATGATGTCGGTGACGAGTTGCTGGTTGAAACACGGCCGCGGCTCCGATCGCAGCATCATCCACATGACATTGCGGCCTTCTTCGTAGAAGGCGGTCAGTTGCGAGAGTTCGCCGGCTTCGTAAAACGGGCGGCATGCCGGATGAGATTGGAGTTGCATGGTATGTCCTCGTGAGATGTGGTTTTTAAAGCGCGCCGCGCCAGGCGCCATGCGGGAATCGGGTCGCCTGCATGGCGCCCGGCGCGAGGCATCGCCATTGTTGCGCGCGCACAAATGTCGAATTGCGGGGAAAAACGCACGACCGGGACGCCGGTGCGGATCGCGTTCGGGCGAAGCGGCGGGGGACGACGGACGGCGGAACGAGGGGGCGACGTCGGCGGGGCGGAGGGGGGCTGGCGCGGCGGCGATGACGCGGCCGGCGTCGCCGGTCGCTTACGCGCCGGAAAGCGCGTCGGGACGCCGATCGGCCGTGGCGGGTCGGGCCGATCGAAGTACGGATGGCTCGTCTCGCCGCGAGCGTGACGGATAGCGCGGCTCGCATGGCCGCGCGGTGTCGATCGGTTTCGGACGCCGCCGCTCGAGATGCCGCGCCGTCGGCAAGATGCCGAAGCCGATCACGCCGCCCGCGACGCGAACGCAATCACACGGTCAACGGATCGCGAATGCGCCGTCGCTCCGCATCACGTTTCCTTCCCGACGGCGCGGCTTGACGCTCGTCGGCACGGCGCCCACACTGGGCCGCACGACGGTCACGCGCGCGGGTGGCGCGGGCGGCCGTCATGTGCGTGTCATGCAGGCACGGCTGCCGCACCGGCGCGCGGCGCTGGCGTCCGGCAACGAACGCGCGGAGAACTTCGACGTGGTGCGTTTTCCTTCCCGATGGACCGGCTGCCTTTTCGCGTGCGCCGTGGTGCTGGGCGCGGGTACGGCCGTGGCCGATATGCGCGACACGGGCGGCATGGGCGACATGAGTGACTCGCGCGCGGCGGCCGATGCAGCGCCCGTCACGCTCGTCAGCGACGTCCACGAGTTCGTGATCCAGCACGACGGTTCGCTCGACGAGCACGACGATTCGACGCTGCGCGCGAACGACGCGAACGGCATCGACGCGGTCGCGCAGCGCTACGTGTGGTTCGACAGGAATCTCGAGAAGGTCGAGCTGGTCGCGGCCGAGACGATCGACCGCGACGGCGTCGCGCATCCGGTCGGCGCGGACGGCATCCGCGACGTGCAGGAGCCGCGCTCGGCCGGCGCGCCGACGTTCCAGGACGGGCTGCTGCGCACCGTCGTGTTTCCCGGCGTAGAGGCCGGGTCGAGCACGCGCGTCGCGTTCCGCAAGACCCGCACGAAGCCGGTCAATCGCGGCTATTTCGGCTATACCGTCGAGCCGTCGCGCGAGCCGGTCGACAGCCAGCGGCTGATCTTCGACCTGCCGGCCGACATGCCGCTGTATGCGGATGCGCGCGGCTACGTCGCGCTGCCGCCCGTCACGGCGAACGGCCGCACGCGCTACGAATTCGACTACCGGCATGGCGCGTACGACCGCATCGAGAGCGGCGCGGTCGGCTATCCGACCTACGGCGACCGGCTCGTCGTGTCGACGCTGCCCGACTACGCGGCGTTCGCCGCACGCTACCGCAACGCGGCCGTCGACCCGAGCGCGAACGATCCGGCCGTCGTGCAACTGGCGCGCGCGCTCACCGCGAATGCCGTCGATCCGCGCGACAAGGCGCGCATCCTGTACGACTGGGTGCAGGCGAACGTGCGCTACGTCGGGCTGTTTCTCGGCGAGACGGCCGCCGCGCCGCATCGCGTGACCGACATCCTGCGCAACCGCTACGGCGACTGCAAGGATCACGTCGCGCTGTTCGGCGCGTTGCTCGCGGCGGTCGGCATTCGCAGTGAACCGGTGCTGATCAATCTCGGCGCCGTGTACACGCTGCCGTCGGTGCCCGGCTACGGCGGCGGCGCGATCAATCACGCGATCACGTGGCTGCCCGATCTCCGGCTCTACGCGGATACGACGACGGCCGGCATCGCGTTCGGCTACCTGCCGCCGATCGTGATGGACCGCCCGGCGCTGCTCGTCGATACCGGCGTGCTGTCGCGCACGCCGGCCACGCAGCCGCGCGGCCGCACCGCGCGAGTCGCGATCGATGCCGCGCAGCCGGGCGCCGCGCGTGTTCAGGCTTATGTGCAGGATGACGGCTGGACCGCCGAACTCGAACGCAACCTGTTTCGCCGCGCGTCGCGCGACCGCCTCGCGCAACTGGCGAACGAGCGCTTGCGGCAAAGCGGCCTGCGCGGCCGCGCGCAACTGTCGACCAGCGACCGGCGCGTGACCGACGGGCCGTTCGACGTGACCGTGACCGGCACGCTCGATCGTTTCGTGTGGCCGGACGGCACGACCGCGTTGCCCGCGCTGTCGAGCCTGACGGGCGGTATCGCGACGCAGGTCGAAACCTGGCTGGCCGAGCCCGTGCGCACGCAGCCGTGGGGCTGCGTCGGCGGCACGTTCGACGAGACTGGCCAGATCGTGCTGCCGGCGGGCGTGGTCCTGACCGACCTGCCGGCCGATGCGGCCGTGCGCGACCGCTTCGTCGATTTCACGTCGCATTACGTGTTCGATGCGGCCGCGCGCGTCGTGCAGGTCACGCGGCGGATGAGCGCGGATTTCGGCCGTCAGGTATGCACGCCGGACGAGTTCGTGGCGCTGCGCGCGTCGCTCGAGCGCATCGAGCGCGACACGCAGGCGCAGATCGTCGTGCGGGCGAGGCAGCGTTGAACAGCGCGGGCACGGCATTCGCTCCGAACGGGCGAATCACCGGAATCGCCGACGCGCAGGAGGACATCATGACGGAACGGGATCACGAGATCGCCGAACTCTCGAAGGAATTACTGGGCAGGATCGTGCAAGGCACGGTCGCGACCGGCGCGGCAGTCGATGTGGAGCAGTGCGCGGCGCTTGCCGTGCAGTGCGCGACGGCGCTGGTCGACCGCCTCGACGCGTTGAAGTGATGCAGGGCGGGCCGGCGCTGACGCCGCGCGTCGGGGTGCTGGACGTTACGCTTCCGCGCGCACGTCGCCGTCCGCGCGCACGGCGCCCGGCGGCTTGCCGACCACGCGCTTGAACGCGCGGCTGAACGCGGCGAGCGAACCGTAGCCGAGCCGGTACGCGACCGCTTCGATCGTCTCGCGGTCGCGCGCGATCCACTGCGCGGCGAGCCGCATCCGCAGTTCGGTCAGGTAGCGCACGGGCGTCATCCCGGTCGCGGCGAGGAAGCGCTCGGCGAACACCGAGCGCGACACGCCCGCTTCGGTCGCGAGTTCCGCGACGCTCCAGTTGCGGCCCGGGTCGCGATGCAGCGCGACGATCGCGCGGCCGAGCTTCGGCTCGCGCAGTGCCTGCACCCAGCCGGTCGCGTCGCCGCATCCGCACTCGACCCAGCCGCGCACGATGAAGGCCGCGACCACGTCCGCGAGCCGCGCGAGGATGCCCGCGAAGCCCGCGCGCGCCGTGCACGCTTCGCGCTCCATCGCGTCGAGCATCGGGCGAATCTCCGGGTAGCGCGCGAGCAGCGTGCCCACGTGCATGAACGCGGGCATCGTGCCGACCAGCGGCTGCATGCCGCCAAGGTCGAGCTCCATGCACGCGCTGAAGATCAGCGCATCGCCGGCGCCGGGCTCCGTCGTCGCGCAGGTCGCGGGCGACACGCCGGCCGACGCCACCGACGCGACCGTATCGCAGATCTTCGCGATCTCGAAGCCGTTGATCTCGCGGCACGGCACATCCGGATCGGACACCAGCGCGTGCATGCCGCCGTGCGGCAACAGGATCGCGTCGCCGGCCTCGAGCCGCATCGTCTCGCCCGACGCGTCGCGCAGCAGCACGGGCCCGCGCACGATGAAATGGAACTGCGCGCGACCCGTCCCGTGGCCGAAACTCAGCCCGAACGGCCGCGCGACCTGGATGCGGCGGTACTGGACGCCGCTCAGGCGCATCCCCAGCAGCAGCTCGCTGACGAGGTCATGCGCGTCGGGGATCGGGGGAAGCAGCGGCTCGGACATGGCGAGATTCGGACGAACGATCAATAACAACGGATTGTATGTCATAGACCGTCCTGCCGCTGTTCCTTACGATAGCCCCTCATCAGTACTTTCCCTAACCGACACGGAACCCCGCATGAATCCCGGAATCTCCTCGGCCGCCTCGACGGCGGCCCCCCGCGAACCGGCCTGGGGCGCGGTATTCGCGATGGCGCTCGGCGTGTTCGGGCTCGTCACGGCCGAATTCCTGCCGGCGAGCCTGCTGACGCCGATGGCCGACAGCCTCGGCGTGACCGAAGGCGTGGCCGGGCAAGCCGTCACGGCCACGGCCACGGTCGCGCTCGTCACGAGCCTGCTGATCTCGGCGCTCACGCGCACGATCGACCGGCGGCGCGTGCTGCTCGTGTTTTCGGTGCTGCTCGTCGTATCGAACCTCGCCGTCGCGTTCGCGCCGAACCTGGGCGTGCTGCTGTTCGGCCGCGTCGTGCTCGGCATCGCGCTCGGCGGCTTCTGGACGATGGCGACCGCCACCGCGATGCGGCTCGTGCCGACGGCGATGGTGCCGCGCGCGCTGTCGATCATCTTCAGCGGCGTGGCGGTCGCGACGATCGCGTCCGCGCCGATGGGCAGCTACTTCGGTCACCTGATCGGCTGGCGCAACGTGTTTCTGATCGCGGCCGTGATCGGCGGCATCGCGTTCGTGTCGCAGATCCTCACGCTGCCGTCGATGCCGCCGAGCGGCACGACGCGGCTGCGCACGCTGATCGACGTGCTGCGCCGGCCGACCGTCGGCCTCGGGATGTTCGCGACGATCCTCGTGTTCACCGGCCATTTCGCGTTCTTCACGTATCTGCGGCCGTTCCTCGAACAGGTGGCGGGCGTCGGCGTGAACGGACTGTCGGCGATCCTGCTCGGCTACGGCATCGCGAACTTCGTCGGCACGTCGCTCGCGGGCCGCGTGCTCGAACACCGGCTGCGGCCGATGCTGATCGGCATGCCCGCGTTGATGGTCGTGCTCGGCATCGCGCTCGTCGTGCTCGGCCGCGCGCCGATGATCGACGCGGTGCTGGTCGCGTTGTGGGGGATGGCGTTCGGCGGCGTGCCGGTCGCATGGTCGACGTGGGTCACGCGCACCGTGCCCGACGAGGCCGAGAGCGCGGGCGGGTTGATCGTCGCGGCGATCCAGCTTGCGATCGCGACGGGCGCGGCCGTCGGCGGCGTCGTGTTCGACGTGAACGGCGCGGCGGGCGTGTTCGTCGGCGCGGCGATCGTGCTCGCGGTGGCGGTCGCGACGATCGTGACCGGCGTGCCGAAGCGGGTCGGCGTGGTCGCGTCCTGACCGGCCCGGCGACCTGGCGGCCCGGCGGCTCGCGTCGCACGGGCTACCGGGCGATCGGTCGCACGTCAGGCGGCGCCGGTGTCCGCGATGCGGTCGAGTGCCGCGAGCGCGTCGGCCGGCAGATCGAGATCGGCTGCCGCGAGATTCTCGCGCAGATGCGCGACCGACGACGTGCCCGGAATCAGCAGAAGATTCGGCGCGCGGCGCAGCAGCCACGCGAGCGCGACCTGCATCGGCGTCGCGCCGATCCGGGCCGCGACGCCGGACAGCGTCGACGACTGCAGCGGCGAGAAGCCGCCGAGCGGAAAGTACGGCACGTACGCGATGCCGTCACGGGCCAGCGCGTCGATCAGCGCATCGTCGCCGCGATGCGCGATGTTGTAGTGGTTCTGCACGCAGACGATGTCGCAGATCCGCCGGCCTTGCGCGACCTGTGCGGGCGTGACGTTGCTCAGGCCGATGTGCCGCACGAGCCCGCGCCGCTGCAGCTCGGCGAGCGTGGTCAGCGGCGCTTCGATCGATCCTTCGGCCGGCCCGTGCGTGTCGAACATGATGCGCAGGTTGACGACGTCGAGCACGTCGAGCGCCAGATTGCGCAGGTTGTCGTGCACGGCCCGTTCGAGTTCGTCGGGCGCGAAGGCGGGCAGCCACGATGCGTCGTCGCCGCGCCGCGCACCGATCTTGGTGACGATCACGAGATCGTCGCGATACGGATGCAACGCATCGCGAATCAACTGGTTCGTGACATGCGGGCCGTAGAAGTCGCTGGTGTCGAGATGGTCGACGCCGGATTCCACGGCTTCGCGCAACACGTTCAATGCGGCCTCGCGATCTTTCGGCGGGCCGAATACACCGGGGCCCGCCAGCTGCATCGCGCCGTAGCCGATCCGTTTGACGTGGCGATCGCCGAGCCTGAAGGTGGCGGTGTGGCGAATATCGGGCATGACCTTGCTCCTGTCGAAGAGATGAATGCGTTCAGCATAAAGACGAGTCGGCTGCGCGATAAGCGGGCATAATTCGCACGGGTTGTACGAAAAGGCGAACAATGCAAACCGATCTCGGCGATCTGAACGCATTCATGGCCGTCGCACGCGCGAGCGGCTTCCGCGACGCCGCACGCGTGACGGGCCTCAGCGCCTCGGGGCTGAGCGAGGCCGTGCGCCGGCTGGAAGCGCGGCTCGGCGTGCGGCTGCTGCATCGCACGACGCGCAGCGTCGTGCCCACCGAAGCCGGCGAGCGCCTGCTTGCGCGGCTCGGGCCCGCGCTGACCGAAGTGGCGGCGGCGCTCGACGGTATCGACGAATTCCGCGGCCGACCGGCCGGCACGCTGAAGCTCAACGTGCCGGTCAGCGCATCGCGGCTCGTGCTGCCGGCGATCGTGCCGCGCTTTCTCGATGCGTATCCGGACATCCGGCTGGAAGTGACGGCCGACGAAAGTTTCGTCGACGTGCTGGCGGCCGGATGCGACGCGGGCATCCGCTACGACGAACGGCTCGAACAGGACATGATCGCGGTGCCGATCGGCCCGCGCATCCAGCGGTTCGCGACCGCGGCGGCGCCCGGCTATCTCGACCGGCACGGCCGGCCGCAACATCCGCGCGACCTGCTCGACCATCGGTGCCTGCGCGGGCGTTTCGCCAGCGGCGCGATGCCGCCGTGGGAGTTCGAGCGCGACGGCGAGGTCGTGCGGGTCGAGCCGGCTGCGGGGCCGTTGCTGGTCCAGATCGGCGGGGCGACGGACCTGCTGGTCGATGCGGCGATTGCCGGGACGGGCATCCTGCATCTGTTCGAGGACTGGGTGCGTCCGCATGTCGACAGCGGCGCACTCGAACCCGTGCTCGAACCGTGGTGGCGGCCGTTCTCGGGGCCTTTCCTGTATTACCCGGGGCGGCGTCTCGTGCCGCCGGCGCTACGCGCGTTCATCGATTTCATCAAGGGATCCTGACTATTGACCAGCGCGCCGGGGCGTGTGCGTCGAGCAGGCGCCGCGCGCCATCGTCGCTCATGCGGCCGACCCACGCGCGCTGCACGCGCCGCGGCAAGCGCGCGACAACCGAAGCGCGGAAGCGGGCGTCGATGACACGGAATGTCGTCGTTTGATGGGCAGCAGGCACCCGCCGCCCCCCGCGAATCCGTTACCCGCCTTGCTTGACCAGCGCCGCCAGCGCTTTCATCGCCTGCAGATACGGATACGGCCCGTGGCTGATGCGCGCCACGCCGTACTCGGCGAGTTCCGCGAGCGTCGGCGTCTCCGACACGCGCATCACGTTCACCGGCAGCGGCGACGCGGCCGTCAGTGCGCGAATCAGCGCCGGTGCGCGCAGGCCCGGCACGAACAGGCCGTCGGCGCCGGCCGCGGCATACGCGCGGGCGCGCGCCAGCGTCGCGTCGAGCAAGCGTTCGTCGTGCGTATCGGCCGCCGCCGTGAAGAACACGTCGGTGCGCGCGTTGATGAAGTAGTCGGCGCCCGCGCGATCGGCCGCCTGCCGGGCTGCCGCGACGCGGGCCGCCGCTTCGTCGACGTCGCGCAGTTCGCCCGTGGCCGGAAAACTGTCTTCGAGATTGCAGCCGATCGCGCCGGCCTGGATGCTGAGCGCGATCGTCTCGGCGACCTCTTCCGGCCGCTCGCCGTAGCCGCTTTCGAGATCGACGGTGACGGGCAGGTCCGTCGCGCGCACGATCCGCTCCAGTACGTCCATCATCAGTGCGCGCGGCATCTGCTCGCCGTCGGCGAAACCGTTGGCCGCCGCGACCGACCAGCTGCCCGTGGCCAATGCGACGGCGCCCGCGTCGGCCGCCGTGCGCGCACTGCCGGCATCCCACACGTTGAACAGCGCGAGCGGCTGGCCCGCGCGGTGAAGCGACCGGAAAATCGCGCCTTTCTCGTTGTTGCCCATGCTCGTCTCCTGATGGATAGCGGACCGATTGTCGTGCCGAGCGATATTGCCACCGAATCGGGCGGTGCGACCGGCTTGCACGATGTCTGCTGACAGCGCATGACAGAAAGTGCGCGCGACCGCCGCGGCGCGATCCGCGCGCCGTTCAGTCGCGCGAGCCCGGTTCGATCGACAGCGTGCGCAACTGGCCGCGCAACTGGTCGACTTCGCCCGGCGCGAACGGCCGCTCGATCTCGGCGTGCGCCTGCTGCCACAGCGGGAACGCTTCGGCCAGCAGGTCGTGCCCGGCTGGCGTCAGCGAGAGCAGGCGGCTGCGTCCGTCGTCGGGATCCTGCGCAATCGTGACGAGGCCGCGCCGCTCGAGCGGCTTGAGCGCGGCGGTGAGCGTGGTGCGGTCCATCGCGAGCAGCGACGCGACCGATTTCATCGGCGCCGGTTGCGGCCGGTTCAACGACATCAGCAGCGAAAACTGACCGTTGGTGAGGTCGAGCGGGCGCAGCACGTCGTCGAAGATACGCGCGAGATTGCGCGCCGCGCGCTGCATGTGCAAACACAGGCAGCAATCGCGCACCATCAGCGTCGTTTCGAAGGGAAGCTTTTCTTTTCGTGCCATGTTGCAATTGTGTTGATATCAACCTATCTTGTCAAGGTCGGGGCGCGGCAGCCCGCCGCGTCCGTCATCGGAGGAGCAGGCATGAGTGCGCAACCCCAGTTGTATCTCGCCGTATTTCTCGGGAGCCAGGATAGCCCGGCGATGAAGGCATGGCTCGCGCTGCCGGAGGACGAGCGGCGTACGCGCGAGCGCGACGGCATCGCCGCATGGCATGCGTGGGTCGACCGGCATCGCGACGCGATCGTCGAGCTGGGCGGGCCGCTCGGCAAGACCAAGGCCATCGACGCGGCCGGCATCCGCGACACGACCAATGCGTTGACCGGCTTTACCGTCGTGCGGGCGGCGTCGCACGATGCGGCCGCCGCGCTGTTCGAAGGTCATCCCCATTTCACGCTGTTCCCGGGCGTATCGGTCGACGTGATGCCGGTGCTGGCGATTCCCGGCGCGTGAGCGACGCGTGATGCCGGGCGACGCGCGTCGCTTCGCTCGATGCGTCGTGCTCGGCATGCAGACATTTTCCCGACATTCATGGATGGAGACTGGCGATGAAGCTTTACGGATTTGCCGGCACGCGCTCGCAGCGCGCGCTGTGGGGGCTGAAGGAACTGGATGCGGATTTCGAATTCGTGTCGGTCAACCTGCTCGAGGGCGAGCACAAGCGGCCCGAATTCCTGCGCCTCAATCCGGCCGGCAAGGTGCCCGTGCTGGTGGACGGCGACCTCGTGATTCCCGAATCGGCCGCGATCGTGCTGTATCTCGCGGACAAGTACCCGGAGAAGGCGCTGCTGCCCGTCGATCCGGCGTTGCGGGCGCAGGCTTATCGGTGGGTCATGTTCGCGGTGACGGAGCTCGAGCAGCCGCTGTGGCGAATCGCGCGGCACACGTTCCTCTATCCGCCGGAGAAGCGCTCGCCGGCCGATATCGAACTGGCGCGCGAGGATTTCACGACGATGGCCGCGATTCTCGACACGCATCTCGAGGGGCGCGAGTTCATCGTCGGCGATACGCTGACGGTGGCCGATTGCGTGACGGCCTACCTGATCGACTGGGCGGGCGAATGCCATTTGATCGAACCGTTCCCGCAACTGCGCGCGTATCTCGAACGGCTGTATGCGCGGCCGAAGGCGCCGCAGCGGATCGCGGAGGCGAGGAAGGCGGCGTGAAAGTGAAACGGGGGCGGGCCATGCGCGGCGTGGGCATGACGCGCCGCGCCCGCCCGCGATCACGAAACCGTATCGGGCGCACCCAGCGCACGGCACAGCATCGCCAGATCGCTCAACCTGAGATGCGGCGTTACCGCATGCGGCGGTGTCGGTGCTTCTTCAGCCGAAGGCTCGCGCACGATCCACGCGGCCTGAAGCCCCGCATTCACCGCGCCGACGATATCGAGGTGGAAGTCGTCGCCGACATGCAGCAGTTCGGCCGGCCGCACGCCGAGTGCGTCCGCCGCCGCATGGAAGATCTCGGGTTCCGGCTTGGCGAAGCCGAATGCGCGCGCGCTGAGCGTCGTGCGGAAGAATTCGCCGCCGCCAGTGAGCCGAAGGTCGGCGTTACCGTTGGTGACCGCGATCAACGGAAAGCGCGCGCTCAACCACGCGAGCGCCGGCAGCGCGTCTTCGTAGAACTCGACGCGATTGCGCGCCGCATAGAAGACGTCGTAAGCGCGCTCGGTCAGCGAGACATCTTCGTTCGCGCGCTCCAGCGCAAGCCGGATCGACCCGATTCGCATCGCGCGATAGTCGCTGGCGAGATCCGGGCGCAACCGTTCGTATTCCTCACGTAGCGCTGCGAGTGTTTGTTGCGTCGGCAGCACGCGCTCGGTATTCGGCGCGTGCTCGATCAACCATGCGCGTAGCGTCGCCTCGGCCCGTACGACGGACGGCCCGAACGGCCACAGGGTATCGTCGAGGTCGAACGAGACGGCGGAAACTTTGGCGAGACGCATGGCGGTTGAAAGCGGGATTCGTTTTACCAGGGCCACGGAACGGCGGTTCCGGTGCCGTTGTCGAGCGCGTGTCGATAGAGGAAGCGCGCGACGGTCAGGTCCTGCAGCGCGAGCCCCGTCATGTCGAAGACGGTGATCTCGTGCGCGGCACGATCGACCGATGCCGCACCCGCGAGGATGTCACCGATTTCCGTGCGCGGCAAATCCGGCGCCCACTGGCACTCGCCGATGGTGCGCGCCTGATCGTGATCGTCGACGACGATGCGCGCGCGTTCCAGCACGCCGGCCGGCAGTTCGCGCTTGTCCGCGGTATCGGTGCCCACGCAGGTCAGGTGGGTGCCCGGCTGAACCGCATCCGCGTCGAACAACGCGCCGCCGCCGGGCGTGGCCGTGATCACCACGTCGCTATGGGCGACCGCATCGTTCCGGTCGCGCGCCACGCCGATCGTGCACCGTTCGACGAAGTGCGCTTCGAACGCCGGGTCCGGCTCGCCGCTGACGGTCACGTACTGCACCGTGCATCGCTGGGGCAGCAGCGCGAGCGCGTAGACGAGCTGCACACGCGCCTGCACGCCGGTGCCGAACACGCAGAGCCGCGTGCTGTCGCGGCGCGCGAGCTGTTGGAGCCCGAGGCCGCCCGCGGCGCCGGTCCGTGCGGTGGTGATCGCGTTGCCGTCCATGATGCACAGCGGCCGGCCCGTCGCCGGATCGAACAACGCGACGGTGGCCTGATGCGGCTCGCCGCCGCGCGCCCGATTGCCGGGCCAGAACCCGGCCGCCTTGAAGCCGAGCAAGTCTTGGCCGGCGACGTCGCCCGACTTGATGCCGAACACGCCGCCGGTGTGCAGTTTCTCGCGCACGACCGGGAATACGCGTCCGGCCCTTTGACTGTGCAGCACGAAGGCTTCGCGGACGGCCGCCATCACCTGCCCGGCTTGCAGGGCGGGCTCGACGGCATCGCGGTCGAGGAGAAGGAGGCGGGCGTCGGTCGGCATGGTCGGGGGTGCCTGGTCGGCACGAGACGAATTCAGGATATTTAAAGTTTGTCCAGATTTGGACAAATAGTCAATGCGCGGATGACGCGGCGGCGACTGATGCTCACCACCCGTAGAAGCGCGGCCACGTCTGCGCGGCGCCGTCATCGCCGACGGCCTGGTATTCGGGATGCTGCGCGCCGGTCGCGCACGCATGATTCGGCAGGATGCGCAGCCGCGTGCCGATCGGAAAACGCTGTGCGATGTCCGTATCCGGCGTACCGGTTCGCGACACGATCCCGTGTTCCTGGTTGGCGGCGCTCAGCAGGTAGCCGCCAAGCACGTCGCCCGCTTCGGTGCAGACCTGCCCGTAGCCGAAATCATGCGCCTGGCGCTGCGTGCCGCGGTCGCGGCTCATCGCCATCCAGCCCGCGTCGACGATCGCCCAGCCTTTCTCTTCCTGGTGGCCGATGACGGTGGTCAACACCGACAGCGCGATGTCGGACGGCGCGCATACGCCGATGTTGTGCATCACGAGGTCGAACATCACGTACACGCCGGCGCGCACTTCGGTCACGCCGTCGAGCCGTTCCGCCGCCAGCGCGGTGGGCGTCGACCCGATGCTCACGACCGGGCACGGCAACCCGGCGGCCCTCAGGCGCTCCGCGGCCCGCACGGTGCGGCTGCGCTCCTGTTCGGCGATCGCGACCAGCGCGGCTTGCGTGTCGTATTCGTAGCTGGAGCCCGCGTGAGCGAGCACGCCGCCGAGCAGCATGCCGCCGTCGGTCAGCGCGCGGCCGACGTCGATCAGCAGTTCGGCTTCGGGCGGGATGCCCGAGCGGTGGCCGTCGACGTCGACCTCGATCCACACGTCGAAACGTTCGCCGTGCTCACGCCCGAACGCGGCGATCGCGTGGGCGGCCGGCAGGCTGTCGGCGACGATCTTCAGGTCGCAGCCTTGCCGACGCAGCGCGAGCGCCTGGCCGAGCTTCGCGGGCACCATGCCGACCGCATAGACGATGTCGCGGATGCCGTCCGCGAAGAACTGCTCGGCTTCCTTGAGCGTCGATACCGTGATGCCCTGCGCGCCCGCCGCGATCTGCGCACCGACGACGTGCCGGCATTTGGTGGTCTTGACGTGCGGCCGGAACCGCACGCCGAGCGCGTCCAGATGCGTCTGCATGCGCGCGATGTTGCGCTGCATGCGGCCGACGTCGATCAAGGCGGCCGGGGTGTTGAGGGTGTGAAGGTCCACGATGCGTCCGATTGCGGGGTTGCCGATGCGGACACTGTAGGGCAGTCGGCTCACGGCGTGTTTAATGCGGAACTAATCTGCCATTAAGGGAAATTTAATCGGCCGACTCTCGCGGAGCGCGGCCCCGGCTCACGCGTTGCCGCGCCACGGCGGCGGATCGAGAAACTGCCGCGCGGCGTCGAGAAACACTCGCTGCCGCGGCGAGCGACCGGTACGCGACGGCAACAGCGCCGTCACCGGCGCGGGCGGCAGGCTCCAGCCGGGCAGCAGCCGCACGAGCTTGCCGTTCGCGAGCAGCGGCGCGACGTCCCACTCCGAGCGTTCGACGATGCCGAGCCCGGCCAGCGCCCATTCGGTGATGACGGTGCCGTCGTTGGACGACAGCGCGCCGGTCACGCGGATGACGGTCGCCCGCCGCGATTCGCCCTTGACGCCGCGGCCGGGCGAGAAGCGCCAGCGCGGGATGTCTTCGTCGTTCTCGCGCAGGCACAGGCAGTCGTAGCGCGTCAGGTCGGATGGATGGTTCAGGTCTTTGAGGCGGCGCGCATACGCGGGGCTCGCGCACAGGAAGCGCTCGTTGCGCGCGAGCGGATAGCCGATCCACGAAGACGACTTGAGGCCGCCGACATGGACGACCACGTCGGCGCCCGATGCGCTGGTCAACGGGCTTTCCGACAGGTGGAGCGAGATTTCGAGCTTCGGATGCGCGCGCTGCACGTCGCGCACGATCCGCGCGACGTATTTGCGGCCGAAGCCGAGCGGGGCGACGACGCGCAGCGTGCCCTGCACGTCGCCGTGGTCGCCCGCGATGCTGACCGGCAGCGCCTCCACGCGCTCGAGAATGCCGACGGCTTCCTGGTACAGCCGCTGCCCTTCGTCGGTCAGCGCAATCCCTTTCGGCTGCCGCACGGCGAGCCTCGCGTTCAGGCGCGCCTCCATCCGTTGCAGCCGAATCGTGACCGCGGGCGGCGTGAGGTCGAGCAGCCGGGCCGCCGCGGCCAGGGAGCGCGACGTGCCGATTGCGCGGACAAGTCGAAGGTCGTCGAGGTCGAGCATTTCATGGCTCTTAATGCATAGGGTATCGAGCATTAAACCGCAGATCGCGCGGCGAAGCTATCGACGTGGCGCGGGGTGGCTGCGGTGAGGATGGCCGGAAGGCGCCCATCACATTCGCCGATACATCGAGTTTTCCGAATCGACGTGACGCCCCAGCTGTCCCCCCGCCTACGCGTCCAGCCCGAAAATCAACGACCGATGCGCGCTGCGGATTCAACCGGTCGATGCAACACACTAGAATCTGCGCAAGCAGCGGAGGTGTTGCAAATGAAGCAGAGGCCGAGGATCTACTATTCTGAGAG
>NZ_CADFEH010000026.1:0-122873 GCF_902833155.1 Burkholderia sp. BCC1047
CGGGATCTTTCCCATCCGCGACCCCGGATAGATTCGAGCAAGTCCACTTTAGGTCAACACCACCTCGCTTGCAAAAATCGGGCTGACCATAGATTTTTTGTCCGCGGCCCGGCGCAGGTCGATGTGCCGGCCGCGGGCTCGGCTCAGTCGCGCGATGCGCGGCGCAGGATGCGCTGCAGGTAAGCGTCGGTATCGGGCGGCGTGTTCGTGCGCTGCGCTTCCCAGATCGTCTCGCCGAGGCATTCCATGATCGCGTGCTGCGCGTCGTGGGTCGAGTCGAGCTTCGCGGCCAGCTTGTCGTGTGCGGCGCGGATGCCGGGCGGCTGGTCGATCGACAGCTGCTCGCTGATCGCGAGGTGCATCGACAGGTGCAGGAACGGGTTGGTCCGGCCTTCCTCGGGCGTGTAGTTGCGCGCGGCCGCGCCGTCGGCGTCGGCCAGTTCGTCGTGGTATTCGGGATGCTCGACGATCCAGTCGGCCGCGATCGCTTCCAGCGGCGTCAGGATCTCGCCCGCGCGCTGCTTGCGCCAGGTCTCGGTGAAAAAGCGACGCACGTCGTCGCGACTTGGATTGAACATGATGGGGAAACGTCGTGATTCGGGCGGCGTCATGCCGCGTCGCGCATTGTACGCCGGAGCGGCTGACGGCGCTGGCGGCGGCCCCGGGCATGGCGGGCCCCGGGCGCGGCAGCGGCACGGCGCGGGTCGTTGCGGCCGCTCGTCGCGCAACGGGTAAGCGCGGGCTAGGCTCGCCGCCGCCGCGCCGCTACACTCCGACGATTCCCGTCACGGCGCGTTGCTCGCCCGCTTTCATCTTTCATCATGACCGCCACCGTCCGCTCCTCGTCCGCCGCCGTGCAGGGCGCGCTCTACGTCGCGTTGTCCGCCGCCGCGTTCGGCGCGATGGCGATTTTCGGCCGCTACGCGTATGCGGCCGGCGTCGACGTGCTCGGGCTGCTGATCGTGCGCTTCGCGATCGGCGGCGCGGTGCTCGCCGCGATCGCGCGGCGCCGCCGCGTCGCCTGGCCGCGCGGGCGCTCGCTCGCGCCGCTGGTGGCGATGGGCGCGCTCGGCTACGTCGGGCAGTCGTTCTGCTATTTCAGCGCGCTGCAGCACGCGCAGGCGAGCCTCGTCGCGCTGTTGCTGTACCTGTATCCGGCGTTCGTCACGCTGCTGGCCGCGTGGTGGCTCGGCGAGCGCCTCACGCGGGCCAAGGCCGTCGCGCTGGTGCTGTGCGTCGCGGGCTCGGCGCTGATGGTCGGCGGCGGGCACGGCGAGCCGCTCGGGATCGCGCTCGCGCTGGCCGCCGCGGTGATCTACTCGCTGTACATCGTCGGCGGCACGAAGGCGACGCGCGGCGTCGATCCGCTCGCGACCACCGCGATCATCTGCCTGTCGGCCACCGCGACGCTCGTCGCGATCGCCGTCGTGCGAACGGCGGCGTTCGGCGCGCCGCCGCGCTGGCCCGCGACGGCCGGCGGCTGGGCGTCGATGCTCGCGATCGCGCTCGTGTCGACGGTCGCGGCCATGCTCGCGTTCTTCTCCGGGCTGGAGCGGCTCGGGGCCGCGCGCACGTCGATGCTGTCGACGCTCGAACCGGTCGTGACGGTCGCGCTCGCGGCGCTGCTGTTCGGGGAAGCGTTGTCGCCGCTGCAGTGGGCGGGCGGCGTCGCGATCCTGGCGGCCGTGCTGGCGCTCGTGCGCGCGGGCGGCGCGGCCGCCGACGATGCGACGGCGACGTCGAATGCGTAGTCGGGTGGCGGCGAGCCGCCGGCGCCGCAGCGGGGCCGGCCGGTCGTTGCGCGCGGCCCGAGCAGCCGGCGCGGGGCGGGGATACGTCAGTCGCGACTGACGCGCGTCACTCGTTGGGCGGCGGCGTCTTCGGCCGGAACTCGCACAGCGGCTCGATCGCGCAGTGCCAGCATTCGGGCCGGCGGGCCTTGCATACGTAGCGTCCGTGCAGGATCAGCCAGTGATGCGCGTCCTGCAGGAATTCCTTCGGCGTGAACTTCTCGAGCGCCGCCTCGACGGCCCGCACGTCCTTGCCCGGCGCGAGCCCGGTGCGATTCGCGACGCGGAAGATATGCGTGTCGACCGCGATCGTCGGCTGGCCGAACGCGGTGTTCAGCACGACGTTCGCGGTTTTGCGGCCGACGCCCGGCAAGCCTTCGAGCGCTTCGCGATCGGCCGGCACCTCGCCGTCGTAGCGCTCGAGCAGAATTCGGCACGTCGCGACCACGTTCTTCGCCTTGGTGCGATAGAGCCCGATCGTCTTGATGTACTCGGTGACGCCTTCCTCGCCGAGCGCGACGATTTGTCGCGGGGTATTCGCGACCGGGAACATTTTCCGCATCGCCTTGTTGACCGACACGTCGGTCGCCTGCGCGGACAGCATCACGGCGATCAGCAGCTCGAACGGCGTCGAGTATTCGAGCTCGGTGGTCGGATGCGGATTGAGGCTCTGCAGCGTTTCGTAGATCGCGCGTCGTTTGCTGGCGTTCATGGAGCGTTCTGGTCGGGCGGCGCGGACGGGCCGTCCGGATCGTCGTTGCCTGCGTCGTTGTCGGGGGCGTTGCTGCCCGAGGCCGCGTCGGCGTCGCGCTGCGCCTGCTGTTCGGCGAGCCGCTTGCGGCGGGCCTCGGCCGCGTCGATCTGCGCCTGCACGGCCGCACTCACGCCTTCGGTATTCTTCGGCCCGGCGCCTTGCCCGGACAGCTCTTCCTTCTTCTTGCGCGCGCGTTCGAGCGCGGCGGCGATGATCGCGCGTTTCTTCGCTTCGGCGTCGTCGGCCGGTGCGGCGGCCGGCGTGCCCGGCGAGCCGGACTGCGCGGCCGATGGCTCCGCGGCCGGCTTCGCGGCGCTGGCCGCACGGCGGGCGGCGGCGCGCGCTTCGGCGGCCTCGCGCTCGCGGCGCTGGCGCGCGAGCCGCAGGTCGTGGCGTTCGCGCGCGGCGTCGGCCTGTTCCTGCGACCACGCGTCCCAGCCGGTGCGATCGCCGGTGACCGGCAGCATCGCGATGCAGTCGACCGGGCACGGCGGCACGCACAGGTCGCAGCCCGTGCACAGCGACGCGACGATCGTGTGCATCTGCTTCGGCGCGCCGACGATCGCGTCGACCGGGCACGCCTGCATGCACAGCGTGCAGCCGATGCACAGGTTTTCGTCGATGAACGCGAGCGCACGCGGATGCTCGGTGCCGTTGACGGGGTTCAGCGGAATCACCGGCTTGCCGAGCAGGCTCGCGAGGCGCGCGATGCCTTCGGCGCCGCCGGGCGGGCATTGGTTGTAGTTCGCGTTGCCGGCGGCGATTGCCTCGGCGTACGGACGGCAGCCGTTATAGCCGCACTTCGTGCATTGCGTCTGGGGAAGCAGATCTTCGATGCGATCCGCGAGTGTTTTGGAATCGGTCACGGTGACGACAGGCTGACAACAGGCGCAGCGGCGCCGAATGGCTCTCGACCGCGTCGGGCGCGGCCGGAAAGGTTTGCCAAAGCTCGATTATCGCCGATTTCCCGCATTGCGCCGGACGCCGTCTATGCGCATAATCGAACCGCTTTTTTGCAGGGGCTCAGCAGGAGGGCGGCCGCCCGCGGCGCGCCCGTTCCAGGGCGGCCGGCGCCGAGGCGGTGGGGTGTCGGTCCGAATCAAGCGGCTCACATAGCAAAGCGCCACCATGAATCAGCCAAAAATCAAAAGAGATCCTGAAGGCACGCGCCGCCGCATCCTGATGGCGGCAGCCGAAGAGTTCGCGAATGGCGGGCTGTTCGGCGCGCGCGTCGATCAGATCGCGCGCCGGGCCGAAACGAACGAGCGCATGCTCTATTACTACTTCGGCAGCAAGGAGCAGCTCTTCACGGCGGTGCTCGAACACGCGTTCTCCGCGCTGACGGAGGCCGAGCGCGTGCTGGATCTCGACGGCGTCGCGCCGGTCGAAGCCGTCACGCGGCTCGCGCATTTCGTGTGGGACTACTACCGCGACCATCCGGAGCTGCTCCGGCTCATCAATAACGAGAACCTGCACGAAGCGCGCTATCTGCACAAGTCGACGCGGATTCGCGAGATGATGTCGCCGATCGTCGCGAAGCTCGGCAACGTGCTGATGCGCGGCCAGAAGGCCGGGCTGTTCCGCGGCGACGTCGATCCGCTGCGCTTCTACGTGACGCTGTCGGGGCTCGGCTACTACATCGTGTCGAACCGCTTCACGCTCGCCGCGACGCTCGGCCGCGACTTCACCGACACCGACGAGCGCGCGGAGATGGTCCGGATGAACACCGAGGTGCTGCTCGCGTATCTGCTGCGGCGCTGACGCGACGAACGCAGGAGCCGACGAGCCGCCCCATCGCGGCCGCGGCCGAATAAAAAACGCCGCCGTTGCGCGAAGCAACGGCGGCGTTTTTGCGTCGGGATGCGGCGCGTCAGGCGGCCTTGCGGGCCCGCACGGTTTTGGCGCGCGGGCTGCCCGCCGCGCGTTTCGCCGCGGGCGCGGCCTTCGCGGCGGGCGTCCTGGCGGGCGCGACCGTCACGGCCGGCGCCTTCACGCGCGTGCGTTTCGCGGCGGTGGCGCGCACTGCCGTTTCCGGTTCCGGCTTGGCGGCCGGCACGAGGCCGATCGCGGTCGCATCCTGCGCATCGACGGGCAACTTCGCCGCGCCGTTCTTCGGCTCCGGCGCATGCTCGCGGATGAAGTCGCGCAGTTGCGGATAGATGATCGTGCGCCAGCGGCGGCCCGAGAAGATCCCGTAGTGGCCGCACTTCTCGGCGGTCAGGCTGCGGCGATCGTCCTGCGGGATGCCCGTGCACAGCTCGTGCGCGACGTGCGTCTGGCCGCTGCCCGAGATGTCGTCGAGTTCGCCCTCGATCGTCATCAGTGCGGTGTGCTTGATGTCCTGCGGCCGCACGCGCTCGCCCTCGACGTCCCACGTGCCTTCCGCGAGCCGGAATTCCTGGAACACGACGCGGATCGTCTCGAGGTAATACTCGGCGGCCATGTCGAGCACCGCGTTGTATTCGTCGTAGAAGCGGCGGTGCGCTTCGGCGTCGTCCTCGTCGCCGCGCAGCAGGCTCTGGTAGAAGTCCCAGTGCGATTGCGCGTGGCGCTCCGGGTTCATCGCGACGAAGCCCGTGTGCTGCAGGAAGCCCGGATACACCTGGCGGCCTTCGCCCGGATAGTTCGCGGGCACCGTGTGGATCACGTTGTTCTCGAACCACGCGGTCGAGTGTTGCGTGGCCAACGAGTTCACCGACGTCGGGCTGCGGCGCGCGTCGATCGGGCCGCCCATCATCGTCATCGTGAGCGGCGTGTCCTCGCCGCGGCTCGCCATCAGCGAAATCGCCGCGAGCACCGGCACCGTCGGCTGACATACCGAGATCACGTGCAGGTTGCGCGCGCCGATGTGACGGATGAATTCCTGGATGTACGCGATGTAGTCGTGCAGGTGGAACGGGCCGACTTCGACCGGCACCATCCGCGCATCGATCCAGTCGGTGATGTAGACCTTGTGATCCTGCAGCAGCGTGCGCACCGTGTCGCGCAGCAGCGTCGAGTGGTGGCCCGACAGCGGCGCGCAGACCAGCACGACCGGTTCGTCCTTCAGTTGCGTGACGGCGTCGGCATCGTCCGAATAGCGCTTGAAGCGCAGCAGCCGGCAGAACGGCTTCTCGATGATCGTCTGCTCGACGATCGGGATGTTGTGGCCGTCCTTGACGATCTGATGAAGGTTGAATTCCGGCTTTTCGTAATCCTTGCCGAGCCGATACATCAGCTCATAGGCGGCCGCCATCCGCGGCGCGCCGGGCATCAGCGAGAACGGGCTGGACGGATTCGCGAACGACTTCGACGCGGCCTGGGCCCAGGCCGTGAGCGGGCTCAGCATCGCCCGCTGGAATTCGTGCAGTTGGTAAAGCATGCAGGCTACTCCCGCGTGGGGGGACGGTGCGCAAGGGCGGCGTGAGGCGTCGCGGCGTGCCGTGTGGGTCAGCGGCCGGCCATGTTGCATCGCAGCCGGACAATCTCGTCGATCATATCGGACAACGATCGTTTGTGCAATGCAACATTTCCCGGTTTTTTCATCAAGTTTTTGCGATTTGACGATCTATGAACAAGGGCCCGCGCCGCCGCTCAGCGGCCGGTGGCCACGGCCGGCGCGGGCTGGCCGGCGGCGCGCGCCATCGCGTCTTCATGGTGCATCAGGTTCATCGCGGTATGCACGAGCGCCACGTGCGAGAACGCCTGCGGGAAATTGCCGACGAGCCGCCCGGCCACCGGGTCGTATTCCTCCGCGAGCAAGCCCAGGTCGTTGGACAGCGCGAGCAGCCGGCTGAAGAGCCGATGCGCGTCGTCGATCCGGCCGAGCAGCGCGTAGCTGTCGACCAGCCAGAAGCTGCACGCGAGAAACGTGCCTTCGCCCGGCGGCAGGCCGTCGTCGTATTCGGTCGTGCGGTAGCGCATCACGAGCCCGTCGTGCAGCAATTCCCGTTCGATCGCGTCGACCGTGCCGACAATGCGCGGGTCTTCCGGCGGCAGGAAGCCGAGCTGCGGCAGCAGCAGCACGCTCGCATCGAGCTCGTCGCTGCCGTAGCTCTGTGCGAACGCCTGCTTGCCTTCGTGCCACGCGTTCGCGCAGACGTCCGCATGAATCCGCTCGCGCAGCGCGCGCCAGCGGTCGAGCGAGCCGGGCAGCCGGAACATTTCCGCCGACTTGATCGCGCGGTCGAACGCGACCCACGCCATCACCTTCGAGAACGTGAAATGCCGACGGCCGCCGCGGGTTTCCCAGATCCCTTCGTCGGGTTCCTGCCAGATCTTCTCGAGGTGGTCGAGCAGCGCGCACTGCACCGACCAGACCGTGTCGTCGGCCTGCAGGCCGCCCACGCGCGCGAGGTGCAGCGCGGCCATCACCTCGCCGAACACGTCGAGCTGGAGCTGGTTCGCGGCGCCGTTGCCGACGCGCACCGGCAGCGAATCCTGGTAGCCGGGCAGCCAGTCGAGTTCCATTTCCGGCAGCCGGCGCTCGCCGGCGATCCCGTACATGATCTGGATCTGCTCGGGCGAGCCGGCCATCACGCGGCCGAGCCACGTGCGCCACGCGCGCGCCTCGTCGTAGTAGCCGCCGCGCATCAGCGCGAGCAGCGTGATCGTCGCGTCGCGCAGCCAGCAGTAGCGGTAGTCCCAGTTGCGGTTGCCGCCGATCTTCTCGGGCAGCGAGGTGGTCGGCGCGGCGACGATGCCGCCGGTCGGCTCGTACGCGAGCGCCTTCAGCGTGATCAGCGAGCGGCGCACGGCGGCCGCGTAGCGGCCCTGCACCTGGCAGCGGCCCGACCATTCGAGCCAGTAGTTCTCGGTGCGCGCGAGCATCGACAGCGGGTCGCGCGCCGGCGGCAGCCGCATGTGCGACGCCGCGTAGCCGAGCGAGAACGGCACGCGCTCGTCGGCGCTCACCGTGAATTCCGCGAGCGTATGGAGGTTCTTGCCGGTGAGCGGCACCGGCGTGCGCAGCACGACGGTATCGGGGCCCGCGATGGCCTTCATGCCGTCCTCGCGGGTCAGTTGCGTGACCCACGGAATCGAGAAGCCGTAGTCGAAGCGCAACACGAGCTCCATGCGCATCTTCATCGTGCCGTGGCGGCCGACGACGATCCGCACCAGTTCGGACCAGCCGTTGCCGGGCGGCATGAAGTCGATCACGGTGACGGCGCCGTCGGCGCTTTCGTAATCGGTTTCGAGAATCAGCGTGTCGCCGCGATAGCGGCGTGTCGTGTGCGTGATCGCGGCGTCGGCGGCCGGAGCAAGCAGCCAGCGGCCGTGCTCGGGCGTGCCGAGCAGCGCCGCGAAGCAGGCGCCCGAATCGAAGCGGGGCCAGCACAGCCAGTCGACGGAGCCGTCTTTTGCGATCAGCGCGGCCGTGTGGCCGTCGCCGACGAGGGCGTAGTCTTCGATCAGGGCGGGCATGGGCAGGCGATCCTTGGGTATTCGAGTTCACAATGCGGACGTCGGCGGCCCGGACTTCACGCCCGGGCGCCGCGCCCCGTATACTCGGCCGGGCGGCGGAGCGCATGAACGGCCGGCGTTTCGTCCTATCTCAACACTTGAAGCGACTCGATGCAAGGAGGATTCAATGCCCAACCGTTTACGGGAGCGTGACGCACGCGCTTCGACACGAGGGTTGCCGCTTAGGTTCGCTCACTGGATGAAAGGTTTCGCGATCGTGCTTTCCCTGTCCGCGACCCACGCATTCGCGCAGCAATCGTCCGCCCCGGCCGACGGCGTCTACAACCTGCTCGTCGGCACCTATACGGGTGGCGGCAGCGACGGCATTTACGTTTATCGCTTCGATACTAAAACCGGCAGCGTCGCGCCGGTGTCGTCGGCGAAGACGGAAAATCCGTCGTATCTGTTGCCGAGCCGCGACGGTCGCACCGTCTACGCGGTCAACGAACTCCCCGGCGACAATGGGCCCGCGACGCAGCGCGGCGGCGTCAGCGCGTTCCGCTTCGACGCGAAGACGGGCGCGCTGAGCTTCATCGAGCGCGTATCGTCGGAAGGGAACGACCCTTGCTATCTCGCGCTGTCGCCGGACGGCAAGTACCTGGTGACCGCCAACTACTCGGTCGCGGCCGACCCGGGCGGCAGCTTCGCGGTGTTCCCGCTGCGCGACGACGGCGCGGCCGGCCAGGCCGTGCTGACGGTCCACCACGAAGGCACCGGGCCCGTGAAGGGGCGCCAGGACGGCGCGCACGTGCATTCGACGGTGTTTTCGCCGGACGGCCGCTACCTGTTCGTGCAGGATCTCGGCGCGGACAAGATCTACGGCTACCGCTACACGGTGGACGGCAGCCGCGGGCTGATCGGCCCGACCGACACGCGCTACACGCCGGTGAAGGCCGGCTCGGGCCCGCGTCACATGGTGTTCGGCGCCGACGGTCGCTTCGCGTACGTGACGAGCGAGCTCAACGCGTCGGTCGAGGTGTTCGGCTATCGCGACGGCAAGCTGACGCCGGTCGAGACGGTGCCGATGACGGCGCCCGGCTTCAAGGGCAAGGTCGGCGGCGGCGCGATCCACCTGTCGCCGGACGGCCGCTTCCTGTACGCGAGCAACCGCGGCGACGCGAACGACCTGGTGATCTACGCGGTGAACCAGGCCGACGGCCGGTTGAAGCGCGTCGGCCGCCAGTCGAGCCTCGGCAAGACGCCGCGCGAATTCCTGATCGATCCGACCGGCAAGTGGCTGATCGTCGGCAACCAGGACAGCGACACGTTCTACGTGTTCAGCCGCGATGTCGAAACGGGCCAGCTCGGCGCGAATCCGCAGAAGGTCGCGGTCGGCAAGCCGGTCGACTTCAAGCTGGTGCCGGTCGCGCAGTAAATCGCGGTCGATTCCCGGTCGATGCAAGAAGGGCGCTGCCGATGCAGCGCCCTTCGTATTTGGGGCAGCCGCTTGCGCGGCGCGCCCGTATTGATGAATCGCGGCCAGCGGGCCGCCGGCCTCAGTCGGCCGCGGCCGGCACGAGCACCTCGCGGCTGCCGTTGATGCCCATCGCCGACACGAGGCCCGCGGCTTCCATCTGCTCGACGAGCCGCGCCGCGCGGTTGTAGCCGATGCGCAACTGCCGCTGCACCGACGAGATCGACGCGCGCCGCGTGCGCACGACGAACGCGACGGCTTCGTCGTACAGCGGATCGGCTTCCGCATCCGGCGCATCGCCGAACAGGTCCTGCGTCGCGCCGTCGGCGGCCGGGCCGTCGAGAATCCCTTCCTCGTACTGCGGTTCGCCGAACTGCTTCAGGTACTCGACGATCCGGTGCACTTCCTCGTCGGCGACGAACGCGCCGTGCACGCGCTGCGGATAACCGGTGCCCGGCGGCAGGAACAGCATGTCGCCCATCCCGAGCAGCGACTCGGCGCCCATCTGGTCGAGGATCGTGCGCGAGTCGATCTTCGACGACACCTGGAACGCGACACGCGTCGGGATGTTCGCCTTGATGAGGCCCGTGATCACGTCGACGGACGGCCGCTGCGTCGCGAGGATCAGGTGGATGCCGGCCGCGCGCGCCTTCTGCGCGAGGCGGGCGATCAGCTCCTCGATCTTCTTGCCGGCGACCATCATCAGGTCGGCCAGCTCGTCGATCACGACGACGATCAGCGGCAGCGTCGACAGCGGCTCCGGATCCTCGGGCGTCAGCGAGAACGGGTTGCCGATCTTCTTTTCCTTCGCTTCCGCATCGCGGATCTTCTGGTTGAAGCCCGCGAGGTTGCGCACGCCGACGGCCGACATCAGCCGGTAGCGCTTTTCCATTTCGCCGACGCACCAGTTCAGCGCGTTCGCCGCGAGCTTCATGTCGGTGACGACCGGCGCGAGCAGGTGCGGGATGCCTTCGTAGACCGACAGCTCCAGCATCTTCGGGTCGATCATGATGAGCCGCACGTCTTCCGGCGTCGCCTTGTACAGCAGCGACAGGATCATCGCGTTGATCGCGACCGACTTGCCCGACCCCGTCGTGCCGGCCACGAGCATGTGCGGCGCCTTCGCGAGATCGGTGACGACCGGGTGGCCGGTGATGTCCTTGCCCATCGCGATCGTCAGTTGCGACGGCGAATGCTGGTACTGCCGCGATTCGAGGATTTCCGACAGGCGGATCATCTGGCGCTTCGCGTTCGGCAGTTCGAGGCCCATGCAGGTCTTGCCGGGGATCGTCTCGACGACGCGGATCGACGTGAGGCCGAGGCCGCGCGACAGGTCCTTCATCAGCCCGACGATCTGGCTGCCGCGCACGCCGAGCGCGGGCTCGATCTCGAAGCGCGTGATCACGGGGCCGGCCGATGCGCCGACCACCGTCACCGGCACCTTGAATTCCTGCAGCCGCTGTTCGATCACTTGCGCGGTTTGCGCGAGGTGTTCCTCGGTGATCGTTTCGACGTCGTCGGACGCGGGCTCGAGCAGGTCGAGCGTCGGCAGTTCGACGTTGAACGACGCGGGCGCGTGGAATTCGAACGCGTTCGGGCGCGGCGGGCGGGCGGGGGGCGCGGCCGGGGCCGGTTCGGGCGCCTCGATTGCGTCGGTGGCCGGTGCGCCGATGGGCGGGATCGCGACGGGCGGCGGCGCGGAAATGGCGGTTGCCGGCGTGGGCGGGAGGTTCGCGCCGGGGACGGTTGCCGCGGGCGGTATTGCGGTCGGTGTTGCGGTCACGTCATGCGACACGGGCCAGCTCGCCGACGAGGCGGCAGGCGCGGGCTGTGTCGTGAAGGTCTGGGTTGCGACTGCGGCAGGGACAGTCGCGATCGACGGCGCCTGCGTCGCGGTGGCCGCACCGATGGACGTCGGCGATCCGCCTGCAGCGGCAGCGGCGCCTGCGACTTGGTAAGCCGGCGTCGCGGCGGCCGTGGTCGTCGGCGCGATCGCGCTGAAGGACGGTGACGCCGGTGCGGACGCGGCTGGCGACACGGGCAGGCCGATTGCCGGCTGCGGCGCGACTGCGCTCGATGAGCCGGATGGAGCGAAGGTCGTCGTACCGGTCAACGTGGTCGATGTGGTTGCCGTGTCGGTGGGAAGCGTCGATGCCGGCGCGGAAGACGGCGCAGCGATGGGTGCGGACGTGAAAATCGCCAGTGTCGCGGTGGCGGGCGCCGGCGTTGCGGGCGTCGGCGCAGTCGAACCGAACGTCGAATCCGACGCGCCGGTCGTCGACGGCGTCACGGCGGGCGCATCGGTCGATTCGGGCGTCGAAGCGGGGGGAAGCGAACCGTAAGTCATGCCCGTGACACCGGCAGGCGATGCCGACGCGGCGGAAGTAACGGGCGGTGCCGATGCGGCCGGTTGCGACGGCGAAGCGGACGCCGTGCCGGCCACGCCGACCGGCGAAACGGCGGCGGCGACGGGCGCGAGGCTCGATGCGGAGGCAGTCGAGTCAGGCGCCGTGCTGACCTGCGGCGATGCGGCGACAGCCGCAGCCGTCGATGCTGCGGCAAACGGCTGGACCGCCGGCGCTTTCGGCAATTCTGCCGCGACGGTTGTCTGCGTCGCGGCCGGCTGCATCGTCGGCGCAGTCCAATATGTAGCGGACGTCGCGCGTTGAGCGACGGCCGACAACGGTGCCGCGGGTTCCGCCTCGACCGGCTTGGCAGCTTCCGGTGCGGGCTGCGATAGGTCTGGTGCGGATGTTGCCGCAATCGACGTGGATTCCGAAAGTGCGCGCGCCGACGTTGCCGCGATCGACGAAGAGGGGAGGGCGGCGAACGGAACGATGCTGTCGGCCGGTTTCACGTCAGCATGCGCATCGGCAGCCCCTTGACGCAAGTAGGCCGGTGCAGCGCGATCGATTGCAGGCGCCGGTTGCGCGTCGTCGTAGTCGTCGATATCGACGGACCCGGTCGGCTTGCTGGTGCCGAGATCGCGAACGGCTGCATCGCCTGCTGGCGCGGAGACTGAATGGGTGGACTCCGATCCGGCGCTGTGCGCCAGCGACTCGGCGATCGGGCTTTCGGTCGACACGGCGAGAGCAGAAACCGGCGGGCTGACGACGTCTTCCCACGGCGCGAGGTCGATGGGCGCGTCGATCGACGGCGCGGTGGCCGCTTCGTCGACGTGACGGATCTCGTCGTCGGCACGATGCGAGAACGCGGCATCGTCGATGCCGGGATTCGGCCGTGCGTGCGGTTCGGCGTCGTCGAATGCACGGGTGGACAAATCGCCGTCCGGAGCCTGCGCGATGCCGGATTCCGCCGGCATGAAGGCGTCGAGCACGATCGGTGCGCCGTCGTCGTAAGCGGGTGAGGTAGCGGATTCGGCCGGAACATGGGCGTCCTGGGCTGCGACGCCGTGCGCCGCGGAGACGAACGCGTTCGACGCGGCTGCCGATGCCGGCGCGGCCATGCTGTCGGCTGCCGGGGCTACGCCGGCGACGGTGGCGGCTGCGGTCGCCGCGTGCGTCGCATCGCCCGACTGCGCGCCGCCCAGCGTCGCCCATTGCGCGGTGCTGGCCTCGATCGAGCGCAGCGTATCGTGAACGCTCGGCGCCGGCGTAATCGGCGCGGCCGGCTTCTCGTTCCACGCATAGAGCGGCGCGCGCGCCGGCGCGGGAGGCGCCGGGCGGCGTCGGGCCGCGTCCGGCGACAGGCCGGCTGCCGTCGTGCCCGCGACCGGGCGCGCCGGCGGACGCTGCGGCTGCGTAGCAGCCGGTCGTGGCGTGACCGCGGCGCGCGGCGCCGTCTGCGTCAGCGCGGCGGTGGCCGGCCGCGCGGCTGTCGGACGCGGCCGGACGGGTTCGAATCCGGCCGGCAGCGGCGCCGGCGCGGGGCGCGGCATTTGCGCGTTCGCCGCGGCGCGCGCGAGGCTGGCGGTGCTGCCGGTGGTCGGCGGCGGCATCGCGCTGGCCGGGATCGGCGCGGCCGGCGCAGGCGTGCGCTGCGGCGCGGTCGGCTTCAGCCAGCCCGACGGCGCGACGGGCTCCGCAAGCGGACGCGGCGGCGTCTTGCCGCGCGGCTTCGGTCGCGCCTGCGGATCGGGTTTCCACACCGTCGGGCGCGAATACCGGCCGTTCTGGCGCGGCGCCATCGAGTTGACGGTGTGGGCGGTGGTCGGCTGTACGACGTCGTCGTCGCGATGCAGCGCGCTGCGCGGCAGGTCGGCGATCCCGCGCGCGTCGTCGTCGCCGCCGTCGCGCGACAGCTTGACGCCGAACGACGTGTCGACCCACGCGGCGAACTGCCGCCAGCCGATGCCGGTCAGCCAGGGCAAGCCGGCGAAGAACAGCACGACCATCGCGACCGGCGTGCCGATCGGGCCGAGCACGTGGGCGAAGCCGGCCGAGCACGCATGGCCGAGCGCGTTCGTGTCGGGGCCCGACAGCGGGCTCGTCAGCGTGACGCTTGCGACGAATACCGCGGCGAAGCCGAGCCACAGGCGGATCGAGCCGCGGCCGGCGAGCCCGGCGCCGCCGGGCAGCATCGCCTGCACGAGACGCCAGAAGAGAAGGAGGAACCAGACGGCGGAGATGCCGAACCAGCCGAAGACAACCGTGTGCATGCTTTGAAACAGGAGTGGGGAGGGGCGCGCGGGGCGCGACCCGCCGAGTTTAACCGGCCGGCGAACAAGACTCTAACGCGGCGTGATTCCGATTCACGCCGCGCGACGCACGTGGATCGCACATGCGCGTCGCGCGCCACGCGAAGGCGGTCGGTCGGCCTTCGCGCGCGCCGTGCATCAGGGGCTCCGGTGCGTGAACGTCAGCGTTGCGCCGGCCTGCGTCACGATCTGCAATTGCTGGGGCGCGCGCATCTGTACGCCGGTCTTCTCGATGTGGGCGAGCGCGTCGAGGTACGCGGATTCGAGCTGGCCGCCGAGCGTGTTCGGGCAGGCCATCCGCGTGCCGGCGAGCGGGCCGAAGCTCAGCAGGCCGTTCTTGATCGCGTAGGTGCCCATGTAGCGGTTGCAGCCCGAGAACCCGCTCGCGCGCCGGATGCCCGAGTCGGTCGACAGCGCGAGCTTGATCGGCTCGCCGTTGTCGCCGTGCGGGATCGCGCGTGGCGTGCCGTCGGCGTTCACCCAGCTGGTGAGTTCCCAGCTCGTGTCGTCGAGCAGCTGGACGGCGGCCGGGTTGTACGGGTCGGGTGCGGGGGCGGCGGAATCGGGATGGGTCGGCATCGCGCAGGCGGCGAGAAGCGTGGCAAGCGTCAACGCGCAGAGCGGCGCGCGCAACGGGCGAAGCAGGCCGGTGCGTGCGCGTGCGGCGGCAGACAGGTGGGACATGAGCCTCGTTCCTCTTCGGATTCTGATCAAGGCGTAAGAGTAACGCACCCGCCCCGCGGCAGGCGAGCCGACACTTCGCGTGCGAAAACGTTCGCGGGGCGCCCACGGGCCTCGCGCGATCGCGCGCGGGTGCGGCCCAACCGCCCAAACCGGCTCCGATGCCCGTGTTAACATCGAAGCCGTTTTCGTCCTCCAACAGAACCAGCGGGAAATCACATGCAGATCGGTCAGCGGCTCGGTACGCCGCTTTCACCCTCGGCCACGCGCGTCATGCTGCTCGGCGCGGGCGAGCTCGGCAAGGAAGTCATCATCGCGTTGCAGCGTCTCGGCGTCGAAGTCATCGCGGTCGATCGCTATCCGGACGCACCGGGCCACCAGGTCGCGCATCGCGCGCACGTGATCGACATGACGGACGCGGCCGCGCTGCGGTCCATCGTCGAAGCCGAGCGTCCGCACCTGATCGTCCCCGAAATCGAGGCGATCGCCACCGACGCGCTCGCGGCGATCGAGGCGGCCGGTCTCGCCGAGGTGATCCCGACCGCGCGCGCGACGCAGCTCACGATGAATCGCGAAGGGATCCGCCGGCTCGCGGCCGAGGAACTCGGCCTGCCGACTTCCCCGTATGCGTTCGCGGATTCGTTCGAGGCCTTCAGCGGGGCCGTCGCGAAGATCGGCATGCCGTGCGTCGTGAAGCCCGTGATGTCGTCGTCGGGCAAGGGGCAGTCGGTCGTGAAGACCGACGCCGACGTGCAAGCCGCGTGGGACTACGCGATGGCGGGCGGCCGCGTGAACCACGGCCGCGTGATCGTCGAGGGCTTCGTCGATTTCGACTACGAGATCACGCAACTGACCGTGCGCGCGATCGACCCGGCGACGCTCGACACGCGCACCTATTTCTGCGAGCCGGTCGGCCACGTGCAAGTGGCGGGCGACTACGTCGAATCGTGGCAGCCGCAGCCGATGAGCGCGACGGCGCTCGAGAAGTCGCGCGAGATCGCGCACAAGGTGACCGAGGCGCTCGGCGGGCGCGGGCTGTTCGGCGTCGAGCTGTTCGTGCGCGGCGATGACGTCTGGTTCTCCGAGGTGAGCCCGCGGCCGCACGATACGGGCCTCGTCACACTCGCGTCGCAGCGCCAGTCGGAATTCGAGCTGCACGCGCGGGCGATTCTCGGGCTGCCGGTCGATCCGGCGCTCGGCACGCCGGCCGCGTCGGCGGTGATCTACGGCGGGCTGGACGAGCGCGGGATCGCGTTCGAAGGCGTGCGCGACGCGCTCGCGGT
Organism: Burkholderia sp. BCC1047; assembly: GCF_902833155.1. Lineage (NCBI taxonomy): Bacteria > Pseudomonadati > Pseudomonadota > Betaproteobacteria > Burkholderiales > Burkholderiaceae > Burkholderia > Burkholderia sp. BCC1047. The sequence continues at coordinate 16,022 of NZ_CADFEH010000026.1, forward strand.
GCCGGGCGCGGACCTGCGCCTGTTCGGCAAGCCGGAGAGTTTTGCGAAGCGGCGCATGGGCGTCGCGCTGGCGACCGGCGCGACCGTCGACGAAGCCCGCGAACGCGCGAAGCGCGCGGCCGCGGCCGTGCGGCCCGTGTCGGCGCGTTGACGGAACGAGGAGACGACGATGGCGTCGAGGTGGTTGCGTATTGGAAAGCTGGGCGCCGCGCTGGCGCTCGTCGCGAGTCTCGCGGGCTGCGGCCTCGCGGCCGCGCCGTGCCGGGTGGCGTCGGCCGGGCTCAAGATCGTGCCGCTCGTCGGCCATGTCGCCGCGGCGCCGACCGATGCGTGCGCGGACGTGATCGATCCGTGATTCCGGCGGCCGGCGCAATTTCCCGCCAGCCTGATAAACAATAACCGCGCGCCCGCCGATGGCGCGCTTCCACCCGTCTCGTGAGAGGACCTGCATGATTCGCCCAACCCTCGCCGCGCTTGCGCTCGCCGGCAGTGCCGTTTCCGTCGCGCATGCCGCGCAACTGACCGTCGAAGAGATCGACGCCGACGCGCGCCAGCCCACCGTCTATCAGTGCGCGAACCACAAGACGCCGGTGCGCGTGTCGTACTGGCTCGCGGGCAACGGCCAGAGCTTCGCGCTCGTGCCGGTCGACGGCAAGCAGATGCTGTTCGTCGACACGGTGTCCGGGTCGGGCGCGCGCTACCAGGCCGGCCGCTATACGTGGTGGACGAAGGGCAAGGAAGCGACGCTGCGCGACGAAATCGCCGACCCGAAGTCGCCGCCGCTGCTGGGCGATTGCGTGCAGGTCGAGAAGAAAAAGAAGAAGGGTTGAGCAGCGGGCGCGGAGCCTGTTCGCCCGGGTTGACCGGTTGCGCCGGGCTGAAGGCCCCGTACGCGCGGCCGACGGCGGGCATCCCGATGCGAGATTGCGCGATTGAACCCCTGATATTGTTCATCCGCCGATACGGCTACGCCGATCGGCCAGCCGCTCGCCTCCGCAGGCTGGGGCAGACCCGCCGCGCGAACCGCCGTCGCGGCCGTTCGCGGCGTTGTCACGGACAGATTCCCGCACGGTGCTACAATACGGCCCTTTCCGCCGGCATTCGCGCCGAACGGAGTCCGCACGGCCTGGCGTCCAGCGTTCGCATTGAACCGGGCCCAAGCGCCAGAGCGGCGCCGCGCGGCGCGCCGCGGCTCCGTCTATTTCCGAATTGTGATGAGCGCAGGCCCGGCCGGCCTGACGCACGATGTCCCCGCCGCGCCTTTTGAGCGAAACGCCACCATGTCCGATTCTGTCGCCAAGCCCGTCGACGCAACCTTCGATCAATTCGGCCTTGCCCCCGATATCCTGAAAGCCATTGTCGAGCAGGGCTATACGACGCCGACGCCGATCCAGGCGCAGGCCATTCCGGTCGTGCTCGCCGGCCGCGACGTCATGGGCGCCGCGCAAACGGGCACCGGCAAGACTGCGAGCTTCTCGCTGCCGATCATCCAGCGCCTGCTGCCGCAAGCGAACACGAGCGCGTCCCCGGCGCGCCACCCGGTGCGGGCGCTGATCCTCACGCCGACCCGCGAACTCGCCGACCAGGTCGCCGCGAACGTGCACGCGTATGCGAAGCACACGCCGCTGCGCAGCGCGGTGGTGTTCGGCGGCGTCGACATGAACCCGCAATCGGCCGAACTGCGCCGCGGCGTCGAGATCCTGATCGCGACGCCGGGCCGCCTGCTCGACCACGTGCAGCAGAAGACGGCGAACCTCGGCCAGGTGCAGATCCTCGTGCTCGACGAAGCCGACCGGATGCTCGACATGGGCTTCCTGCCCGATCTGCAGCGCATCCTGAACCTGCTGCCGAAGGAGCGCCAGACGCTGTTGTTCTCGGCCACGTTCTCGGGCGAAATCAAGAAGCTGGCATCGACCTACCTGCGCAACCCGCAGACGATCGAGGTCGCGCGCAGCAACTCGACGAACGCGAACGTCACGCAGATCGTCTACGACGTCGCCGAAGGCGACAAGCAGGCGGCCGTCGTGCAGTTGCTGCGCGATCGCGGCCTCAAGCAGGTGATCGTGTTCTGCAACAGCAAGATCGGCGCGAGCCGGCTCGCGCGCAATCTCGAGCGCGACGGCGTGGTCGCGTCGGCGATTCACGGCGACAAGACGCAGATCGAGCGGATGCAGGCGCTCGACGCGTTCAAGCGCGGCGAGATCGAGGCGCTGGTCGCGACCGACGTGGCCGCGCGCGGCCTCGACATCGCCGAACTGCCGGCCGTGATCAACTTCGACCTGCCGTTCAGTGCGGAAGACTACGTGCACCGGATCGGCCGTACCGGCCGCGCGGGTGCGACGGGCGACGCGCTGTCGCTGTGCAGCCCGAACGAGCGCAAGCAGCTCGCCGATATCGAGAAGCTGATCAAGCGTCCGCTCGACGTGCAGACGCTCACGCTCGACAAGCCGGCGCGCCAGCGTCACGACGAACGTGGCGGCGAGCGCGGTGGCGACCGTAGCGGCGATCGCCACGGCGAACGCGGTGGCGAACGAGGCGGCCGTCGCGAGCGCGACGAGCATCGCGGTGCGTCGGGACACCGGTCGGCCGGTGCCGAGCGTGGCGGTCGTCCCCGTCGCCACGAAGCGCCGGTCGACGATTTCTTCCTGAAGCCGTACGAGCCGTCGGCATCGGCGAAGCAGCCCGACGACGCACAGCCCGCGCAGCAGCCCGAGAAGAAGGGGCCGAAGCGCCAGGTCGCCGCGCTGCTCGGCGGCTTCGGGATGCCGCGCAAGCCGTCGGCGTAAGCCGGGCGGAGCGCAGCGGCGGCGCGTCGGCGCTGCCGGACAAGCGGGTGCATGCGACGAGCATGTGCCCGTTTTTCATTGGGCGACGCGATCGGGGCGGGGCGTGCGCGCGGCCGCGAAAGCTTGCCGCGTGCGGGATTGGATATTTTGATGCGGTGTCGCAGCGGACGAGGTGCTCCGGCTTCCGTCACGCTTTCATGCGGCCGGATGCGCCGCCGACGGATGCCGGAACGCAGTCGCTACGGGCCGGTGTCGCGCACGCGGTTCAACCGGCGCGCGGCCCGAAGCGACGTGCCCACGCGTCGATCGCGGCCGCGTAGAACGCGTCGATCGTATGGCCCGGTAGATCGCCACCTTCCGCCAGACCGAGATGCGCGGCCGCCGCCCGTAGCGCCGGCAGCGGATCGTTGCGCTCGAGCGCCGTCGCGCCCGTCTGCTTGCTGAGCTTTTCGCCGTTCGCATCGACGACGACCGGCACGTGCAGGTATGCGGGCGTCGGCACGCCGACGCAGCGCTGCAGATAGATCTGGCGCGCGGTCGAATCGAGCAGGTCGGCGCCGCGCACGACGTGCGTGATACCGGCGTCGGCATCGTCGACGACGACCGCGAGCTGATACGCCCATTGGCCGTCCGCGCGTTTCAGCACGAAATCGCCGACTTCGGTCGCGAGGTTCTGCGATTGCGTGTGCTGCCAGCGATCGTCGAACGTGACGACCGCGTCGCTGCCGTCCGGCACGCGCAGCCGCCATGCGCGTGCAGGCTTGCCGTGCAGGCCGGTGCGGCAGGTGCCCGGATACGCGAGCGTCGTGTGGCGTTCATGCGCGGCGCGCAGCGAATCGGCGATTTCCTTGCGCGTGCAGCCGCACGGATACACGCGCCCGGCCGCGACGAGCCGCTCGAGCGCGGCCGCGTAGGCCGCGTCGCGCGTACTCTGCCAGACGGGCGGCTCGTCGGGCATCATCCTGAAATGCGCGAGCGTCGCGAGGATGTCGTCGGCCGCGCCGGGCACCGTGCGCGGGCCGTCGAGATCCTCGATGCGCACGAGCCAGGTGCCGTCGTGCGCGCGTGCGTCGAGCCAGCTCGCGAGCGCGCCGACCAGCGAGCCGAAGTGCAGCGGCCCGGTGGGCGAGGGCGCGAAGCGGCCGCGATAGCCGTGCTTCATCGGCGGGGCGCGGTGCGACGCGCGGTTACGCGGCGCTGGCTGCCTGCGCGCAGGCCGGGCACGACTGGCCGGGCACGTAGCTCGGCGATCGTTGCGCTTCCGGCGTGACGACCGCGCGGCACGCGAAGCACGTGACGTTCTCGGTGGGCTGGAGTTGCGGATTCAGCGCGGTGCGGTAATCGAACACGAAGCAGTCGCCGTGATAGTGGGCGCCGCCGACTTCCTCGAAGTACTTCAGGATCCCGCCTTCGAGCTGGTACACGTTGTCGATGCCGATTTCCTTCATGTGGATCGCGGCCTTCTCGCAGCGGATGCCGCCGGTGCAGAACGACACGACCGTCTTGCCTTCGAGATCGGCGCGGTTCGCGTCGATCACTTCCGGGAATTCGCTGAACTTGTCGATCCGGTAGTCGAGCGCGTTGTCGAACGTGCCGACGTCGACTTCGAACGCGTTGCGCGTGTCGAGCATCACGACCGGGCGGCCCGTGTCGTCGTGGCCGCGGTCGAGCCACGTCTTCAGCGTGCGCGCATCGACGAACGGCGCGCGGCCGAGTTCCGGCTTGATCGCGGGCTTCTTCATCGTGATGATCTCGCGCTTCAGGCGCACGAGCATGCGGCGGAACGGCTGCGAGTCGGACAGGCTTTCCTTGAACTGCAGCGTCGCGAACTTGCCTTCGAACAGCGGATCGTGGCGGATGTACGCGATGAACGCGTCGGTGGCTTCGCGCGTGCCGGCGATGAACAGGTTGATGCCTTCCGGCGCGAGCAGGATCGTGCCGCGCAGGCCGAGTTCGTTGCAGCGGGCGGTGACGAGCGGGCGCCATTGCTCGTTCGCGTCGAGCGACACGAAGTGGTAGGCGGCGAGGTTGACGATGGTCATGATGGTCCGACGGGAAAACGGCCGCACGGCGGCCCGCAAAAAAGGGTGCGAAGCCGGGGCGTTGATTCGAAAAACCGTATTATCCCGCAAACGGCGCGGGCATCGGTATCTGGCCGATCGGCCAGCCGCGCGACGCGTCGCCGCGTGCATCGGCCGAACGGCCAAAACGGGCATTTTTTGGGCAGCCTGCGCGGCGAGGCGGCTACAATAGCGCCCATGTCAGATCCTCGCTTCGTCCATCTTCGCGTTCACTCCGAGTTCTCGATCGCCGACGGCATCGTGCGCATTGACGACATCGTCAAGGCGGCCGCCGCGGACGGTCAGGGCGCGCTCGCGCTCACCGATCTCGGCAACGCATTCGGTCTCGTCCGTTTCTACCAGGAAGCCCGCGGCAAGGGCATCAAGCCGATCGCCGGCTGCGACGTCTGGATAGCCAATCCGGACGACCGCGACAAGCCGTCGCGGCTGCTGCTGCTGGTCAAGGACAAGGTCGGTTACCTGAATCTCTGCGAGCTGCTGTCGAAGGCGTGGCTCACGAACCAGTACCGCGGCCGCGCGGAACTCGACGCGAGCTGGCTCGACGGCGAGCTCGCGCAGGGGCTGCTCGCGCTGTCGGGCGCGCAGCAGGGCGATATCGGGCTCGCGCTGGCCGCGGGCAACGAAGAAGCCGCGCGCCGTCACGCCGAGCGCTGGGCGCGGGTGTTTCCGGGCGGCTTCTACATCGAGCTGCAGCGTTACGGCCAGCCGGGCGCCGAGGCATACATCCAGCAGGCCGCGACGCTCGCCGCGTCGCTGAAGCTGCCGGTCGTCGCGACGCACCCGACGCAGTTCATGACCGACGACGATTTCACAGCGCACGAGGCGCGCGTGTGCATCTCGGAAGGCGACATCCTCGCGAACCCGCGGCGCCAGAAGCGTTTCACGACCGACCAGTATTTCCGCACGCAGGCCGACATGGCCGCGCTGTTCGCCGACCTGCCGTCGGCGATCGCGAACACGGTCGAGATCGCGAAGCGCTGCAACCTGAAGCTCGAGCTCGGCAAGCCGAAACTGCCGCTGTTCCCGACGCCGGACGGCATGTCGCTCGACGACTACCTGGTCCAGCTGTCGAAGGAAGGGCTCGAGACCCGCCTCGCGCAGTTGTATCCGGTCGAAGCGGAGCGCGACGCGCAGCGCGACACGTACTACAAGCGCCTCGAATTCGAGTGCGGGACCATCACGAAGATGGGCTTTCCCGGCTACTTCCTGATCGTCGCGGACTTCATCAACTGGGCGAAGAACAACGGCGTGCCGGTCGGCCCGGGCCGCGGCTCGGGCGCCGGCTCGCTGGTCGCGTACGCGCTCGGCATCACCGACCTCGATCCGCTGCGCTACAACCTGCTGTTCGAGCGCTTCCTGAACCCGGAACGCGTGTCGATGCCCGACTTCGACATCGACTTCTGCCAGCACGGCCGCGATCGCGTGATCCAGTACGTGAAGGAGAAATACGGCGCGGACGCCGTGTCGCAGATCGCCACGTTCGGCACGATGGCCGCGAAGGCGGCCGTGCGCGACATCGGCCGCGTGCTCGATCTCGGCTACATGTTCACCGACGGCGTCGCGAAGCTGATTCCGTTCAAGCCCGGCAAGCACGTGACGATTGCCGACGCGATGAAGGAAGAGCCGCAGTTGCAGGAGCGCTACGACCACGAGGACGAAGTCCACCAGTTGCTCGATCTCGCGCAGCGCGTCGAGGGCTTGACGCGTAACGTCGGGATGCACGCGGGCGGCGTGCTGATCGCGCCCGGCAAGCTGACCGATTTCTGCCCGCTGTACACGCAGGGCGACGACGGCGGCGTGGTCAGCCAGTACGACAAGGACGACGTCGAAGCCGTCGGCCTCGTGAAGTTCGACTTTCTGGGTCTCACGACGCTGACGATCCTCGACTGGGCCGAGCGCTACATCCGCCGCCTCGATCCGTCGAAGGCCGACTGGTCGCTCGCGCAGGTGCCGCTCGACGATCCGGCGTCGTTCCAGATCCTGAAGAAGGCCAACACGGTCGCGGTGTTCCAGCTGGAAAGCCGCGGGATGCAGGGCATGCTGAAGGATGCGCAGCCCGACCGCTTCGAGGACATCATCGCGCTCGTGTCGTTGTACCGTCCGGGCCCGATGGACCTGATCCCGAGCTTCTGCGCACGCAAGCACGGGCGCGAGAAGGTCGACTATCCGGATCCGCGCGTCGAACCCGTCCTGAAAGAGACCTACGGCATCATGGTCTATCAGGAGCAGGTGATGCAGATGGCGCAGATCATCGGCGGCTATTCGCTCGGCGGTGCGGACTTGCTGCGTCGCGCGATGGGCAAGAAGAAGCCCGAGGAGATGGCCAAGCATCGCGAGATCTTCGCCGAGGGTGCGGCGAAGAACGGCCTCACGCGCGAGAAGTCCGACGAGATCTTCGACTTGATGGAGAAGTTCGCGGGCTACGGCTTCAACAAGTCGCACGCGGCCGCGTATGCGCTGCTCGCGTATTACACCGCGTGGCTGAAGGCGCACCATCCGGCCGAATTCATGGCGGCCAACATGACGCTCGCGATGGACGACACCGACAAGGTGAAGATCCTGTTCGACGACTGCGTCGTGAACAACCTCGCCGTGCTGCCGCCGGACATCAACCAGTCGCATTACCGGTTCGAGCCGGTCGCGGAAGTCGACGGCAAGCGCTCGCGCACGATCCGCTACGGGCTCGGCGCGGTGAAGGGCAGCGGCCAGAACGCGATCGAGGAAATCCTGCGTGCGCGCGAGGAAAAGGCGTTCACCGATCTGTTCGACTTCTGCGAACGGATCGACCGGCGCGTCGTCAACCGCCGCACGGTCGAGGCGCTGATCCGCGCCGGCGCGTTCGACTCGCTGAACCCGAACCGTGCGCAGTTGATCGCGTCGGTGCCGCTCGCGATGGAAGCGGCCGACCAGGCCGAAGCGAACGCGATGCAGGCCGGGCTGTTCGACATGGGCGCCGAGTCGCCGCATGCGCACGCGCTCGTCGACGAACCCGCGTGGGACGACAAGCGCCGCCTGCAGGAAGAAAAGGCCGCGCTCGGTTTCTACCTGTCCGGCCATCTGTTCGACGCGTATCGCGAAGAAGTGCGCCGCTTCGTGCGACAGAAGGTCGGCGACCTGAAGGAAGGGCGCGACAAGCTCGTCGCCGGCATCATCGCGTCGCTGCGCACGCAGATGACCCAGCGCGGCAAGATGCTGATCGCGCTGCTCGACGACGGCTCCGGCCAGTGCGAGATCACGATCTTCAACGAACAGTTCGAGGCCAACAAGGCGCTGTTCAAGGAGGACGAACTGCTGATCGTGCAGGGGCAGGCGCGCAACGACGCGTTTACCGGCGGCATTCGCTTTACCGCCGATACCGTGATGGATCTCGAACGCGCCCGTAGCCGCTATGCGCAGGCCGTGCGGCTGACGATGAACGGCAACGCCGACGCGCTCGCGCTGCGCCGCGTGCTCGAGCCGCACGTGTCGAAGGACGATCCGGCCGCGGCGAACGTGGTCGAAGCGCCCGCGCCGCGCGGCGGCGGCCGCGATGGCGGTCGGCGCCCGCCGGCGCCGCTGCCGAACGGGCTTGCCGTCCAGATCCACTACAGCAACGCGCGCGCGCAAGGCGAAATGCGCCTGGGCGACGCGTGGCGCGTGAAGCCGAGCGACGTGCTGCTGGCGGATCTGCGCGCGGCGTTCGACGGCAGCGTCGTCGAAATCACGTACTGACCGCGCCCCGCTTCGGCGGCGGTCGCGTAGAGGCGGCCCGCCGCATCGCCATCGTGCGGTGCGGCGGGCCGTTTTTACGTGTGGCGGCAGCCGGGGTCTTGGGCTAGCCATCCGGACGCTATACAATCCCGCGCTAACCGTCCGAACGCGACGCGTGCCGCGGGATCGCATGGCGAGCAGCGCCGGTAGCGCGCGTAAACAGGGGCGGATCCGTGCGGCGTGCGGCAGCGCGCGGCACGGTAAGCCCTCGGACCAGGATGCCGTGGAACGGCCCGCCGCGACGATAAAAACTGATTGTCCCCACATGACCATGGCCAATGGAAACCCGCCGCAGCGGATCCTCGTGATCCGGATTGATTTTCTGGGCGACATGCTGTGCACGACGGCGTTTCTCGGCGCGCTGAAGGCGCGTTGGCCGGGCGCGGAGCTGCATGTGGTCGCGAACCGCTACAACGCGGCCGCGCTGGCCGGAAACCCGGACGTGCATACGATCCACACCTACGTGTACAGCCGCCAGTGCGAGCGCAACGATCGTCCCGGCCGGATGCGCGCATTCCTCGACCGGCTGCGACTCGTGCGCCGTCTGCGCCGTTTGCGGTTCGATCTCGTGATCGTGCCGAACGGCGGCATGCATCGCAGCAGCATGCAGTTCGCGCGCCAGCTTCGCGCGAAGGATTGCCGCTGGCACGATGCCGAGACCGAATTCGACGATCGCAAGCCCGAGCATGTCGCGCGGCGGCCGATGTGCCACGAAGCGCTGTCGGGCTTCCGGCTCGTGCCCGAACTCGGTTGCGCCGATCTCGATCGCCTCGCGCTGTCGGTGCATCCCGATCGCACGCTGCAGGAAACGTGGCATCGGCTGCTCGGCGCGCGCATGAAGCCGCGCGTCGGGCTGTTCGTGTCGAACAAGGCGGTCGAGCGCCGCTGGCCCGCCGAGCGCTGGCGCGACCTCGGCGAGCGCCTCGCACCGGTCGCCGACGTGATCGTGTTTCGCGATCCGGCCATCGGCCACGCTGCCGAAGGCGAGTTGTGGCGCGACGTGAATGCACGGCATGTCGCGCCTTCGTCGGTCGCCGAGCTGGTGGCGGCCGCGAGCCTGCTCGATGCGATCGTCTCGGCCGACAGCGCGCCCGTGCATCTTGCGTCGGCGCTCGGCGTACCGGTGGCCGCCCTGTTCGAGGATCGTCCCGAGAAATACCTGCGCTGGCATCCGCTCGGCGTGCCGCACGTGATCCTGCGCGCGGGCCCGACCGTCGACGCGATCGGTATCGATGCGGTCGAGCGCGCGGTGCGCCACCTGCTGCCGCAGGCCGGCCATCGCGACGAAGCCGCGGCCGGTACCGCGCTCGCGCAACCGGCCGCCGCCACGTCACCTGCGATCGCGCCGATCGCATCGTAGCGCCGGGCGCGTCGTGCGGCCGCGTCCCGCACGACGCTGCGCCGGCGGGGCCGCATCGCGGCAGCCTGCGCGGCCGGTGCGCGATGCCGCGCCGGCTGCTGCAAAATCCTGTACATTGCCAGCCTTGTTCAGCCAGCCAGACGATCACCGTGGCCCTGTTTTCCTCCGCCCGTCCACCCAGAACCATCCTCGTTGCCGCGCCGCGCCGTATCGGCGACGTGCTGCTGACGACACCGCTTGTCCGGTCGCTGAAGGCCCGCTGGCCGGACGCGCAGATCGACATGCTGGTGTTTCGCGGCACCGAGGGCGTGCTCGAGCACAATCCGGACGTGCGGCGCGTGATCGTGGTCGCGCAGCGCGCGGGGTTCGGCGAGCGGCTGCGCGACGCGCTGTCGATGTGGCGCCGCTACGATCTCGCGTGCGCGGCGCTGAGTTCCGACCGGCCGCGTTTCTACAGCTGGTTCGCCGGCCGCAAGCGGGTCGGCCTCGTCGACCCGAACCGCGTCACGTGGCTCACGCGGATGATGCTGAACGGGATCGCGATCAATCACCATGAATCCGCACATACGGTCGTCAGTACGCTCGCGCTTGCGCCGGTGATCGGCATCGAGCCGGTGTCCGAGGTCGTCGCGCCCGGCATCGGCGACGATCCCGCGCGGCGCGCACGTTTCGACGCGTGGCTCGCCGAGTCGCCCGCGATCCGCGCCGGCAAGCCGCTGGTCGTGCTGCATCCGTATCCGATGTTCCGCTACAAGCAATGGCGGCTCGACGGCTGGGTCGAGATGATCGGCTGGTTGCGCGAGCAGGGCTTCGCGGTCGCGCTGTCGGGCGGCCCGGCCGATCGCGAGCGCGAGTATGCGGAGCAGGTCGCGAGCGAGGCGGGTGGCGACGTGCTGAACCTGGTCGGCCGCCTGACGTTCGGCGAGAGCGCGGAGCTCGTGCGGCGCGCGCGGCTCTTCATCGGGCCCGACACCGGCGCGACGCACGTCGCGGCCGCGACCGGCACCGACACGATCGCGCTGTTCGGGCCGTCCGACCCCGTGCGCTGGGGGCCGTGGCCGCAGCGCTGGCCCGCGACCGAGAATCCGTGGTCGCTGCGCGGCTCGGGCCGGCACGGGAACGTGTGGCTGCTGCAAGGGGAAGGCGACTGCGTGCCGTGCCGGCACGAAGGCTGCGAGCGTCATGTCGACAGCCGCAGCGACTGCCTCGTCCATCTCGGGGCGCAGCGCGTGAAAGCCGCGGCGGCCGAGATGCTCGGGCTGAATCCGCCGGGCCCGGCCGACATCGTCGTCGACACGTCGCGGCTGCACCGCACCGGATCCGACTGACGCGCGGCAAGCGCGCGTTTTTCTTCGTTCGCAGGGGGCGCGTGTTTCGCGGCGAGCCATGCGGCTCGCCCGCATCGGCGGTGGATGTCCGCTGCCCCGAACCCGGCCGGGCCGGCCCGGGCAGCGGAACGTATGCCGGCGTGCGTTACACGCTGCGCCGGATCGCCGACGTTTCGCGCGGCAGCGCTTCGCCGCGTTCGCCGCAACCGAGCAGGATGCCGGCCAGCAGCACGATCAGGTGTCCTTCGGCGAAATCCAGCAGCAGCGAATTCGCGAGGCTGCCGATCGCGAAGATCGCGAGCCACCCGAGCAGCAAGTGCTGCGAGCGCGGATCGAGCGTACGGCTGCCGCGCGCGATCTGCACGATCAGGTTGACGAACAGCAGCAGGCCGATCGAACCGAGCTGCACGGCCATCAGCAGGTATTCGTTGTGCGGGTTCGACGTGAGCTGCCCTTCGGCGGCCGTCTTGCCGGCGGTGAGCTTCTCGAATTCGGATTCGAGGCCGCCCGCACCGTAGCCGATCACCGGGCGCTGCCGATACAGCTCCAGCCCCTTCTTGTACCACTCGAGGCGCAGCCCGGTCGACGTGGCCGCATCGCTCTGTCGGTATTGCTGCACTTCCGTCACGACCTTCGTCAGCCGGCCGTTGTGGACCGTGCATGCGGCAACCACGAGCGCGACGCCCGCCAGGACGAGCACGCCGGCGGCAAGCCCCGCGCGCAGCGCGGACTGCCGGCGCAGCAACAGCACGAAACGCACCGCGACGACGAGGATCAGCAGCAGCGCGATGACCTGTCCCGTGCGTCCCTGCAGCATCACGAACACGTTGACGAGCGACCACGCGGCGACGCCCGCATAGGCGGCGCGGGACAGCGCCGTGCGGGCCGCGAGCGCGAGATCGGCCGCCTGGTAGAACAGCAGCGCGCCGAACATGCCGGCCGCGATGTGGTTCTTGAACACCCACGCGCGCGACAGCGGCAGTTGGGTCGCATACGCCGGCCCGATCGCGGTGAGCCCGAGATAGTTGGTCGTCGACAGCAGCAGGATCACGCACAGCGTGCCGAACCAGCAGCGCCGCACGATCGGCGCCCAGTTCGAATGACGGAACGCGAGCACGGCGAACGGCAGCAGCAGCAGCTTGTCGTACTTCGCGACCCAGTTCCACGCCTTGTGATGCGGTGCGACCGTATAGGTGACGCTCAGGGCCAGCGCGGCCAGGATCAGCAGCGCGGCGAGCGAAGCCGGGTCGGCGACGAACGAGCGCAGGTCGCGCCAGAACTCGGGGGAGATCACGAGCGCGGCGGCGAACAGCCCGCAGAACACGTTGGTCAGCGCGGTCGAAACGGGCACCATGCAGAGCGCGGCGACGGCGAATGCGCGGGCGGCGGTCAGGCGCCGCGTGGCGGGAGCGGAAAACGAAAGCATCGGAACCTGTCGTATGGACGAATGCGGCTTGCGGGCATCTGCGCCGCGTCGCTTATCCCGGCGAGAGACCCGGGACGAACGGCGCAGTATACGCGAAGCAGGGCAGGTTTCCGTGCGGTTTTCGGGGCGGGATCAGCTGAACGCGCGCTTGATCCGCGAGCGCAGCAGCGCGCGCTTGAGGCGGCCTTCCACCACCGGTGTATCGAGCGCGATCTGCGTGCCGAGCGGCTCGCCGCGATGCAGGTAGTAGCGGTCGAACGTCGCCTGCGTCATGCCCCATTTGTTCAGGAACTGGCGGCGGCCGTCGTTCTTGACGATCTTGCCGGTGCTCTTCTGCTGGAAGTGGTACACGAGGCTGTCGCCGACGCCGACGAAGATCCGGCAGCCGGCGTCCCAGAATTTCATCGAGAAGTCGTTGTCGCTGCTCATGCCCGGCGACAGCTCGCTGCTGTAGCCGCCGATGCGGTTCCACCAGTCGCGGTGCACGAGCGTCGGCGGCCAGGTCGAGCCGAGCCAGTCGGCACGCACCAGCTTCGGAGTCGCGGCGACGAGGCCCGCCGCGTCGAACTGCTCGGCGTCGCGGCCGAAATTGCTGACGACCACGCACGGGTTGCGCGTGTCGACCGGCTCGACCATCGTGCCCGACAGCATGAACAGGTCGGTCGGCATCCGTTCGATGCGGCGCACGAGCGCCGTGTCCCAGCCCGGGCAGCAGAACATGTCGTCGTTCATGTAGACGACGTAGTCGCGCGTGGCGCGCGCGGCGGCCAGGTTGACCGCATGGCAGATGCCGATGTTGGCCGGCGACGCGGTGTGTTCGATTCCTTCGTTGCGCACCCAGTCGAGCGTGCCGTCCGAGCCGTCGTTCACGTGCACGATGATCTGGTGGTCATACGCGGAATGCCGGCGCAGGCTGTCGACGACGAGCTTGAGGTACGGCAGGTTGTTCCAGGTCGGAATGATGATGGAGAACATGGCGGTCGGATTCGGTGGTCGTCGTGACGGGCGGCGCGCAGCGCGGCCGCTCGGGCGGGCACGCACGGTGCGCGCAACCCGGCATTGTAACGCCGGGCCGGCCGCGCGCCGGCGCTCGCCTAGCGAGCCGGTTCGTGACCGAGCTTCAGGAAGCGGTAGTACACGGTTTCCGCGTTGAACACCGCGATCATGAAGCCCGCGCGGCCGTCGAGGAACCCGCGCCGCAGCACGTAGGTGCGCACGAACGCCCACGCGCCGCGGCCGAGCGCCTTGCCGAAGCCGCCACGCTGGCCGGCCGCGCGGCGCTGGCGCGCGCCGGCCGTCGAATACGCGTCGAGCTTGCGCACGACCGTTTCGAAATCCTCGTACGAGTAGTGCATCAGCTTGCCGGTCAGGCGCTGCGCGGCGGTATCGAACACGAGGCGCTCGTGCACGAGGTCGTCCGAGAACCGCGCGGCGCCGCGCCGGAACAGCCGCGGCACCCAGTCCGGATACCAGCCGCTGTGATGAATCCATTGGCCGCAGAAGCTCGACAGTCGGTCGAGCGCATAGACCTGCGCGCCCGGCGCGCGGATCGCGTCGCGGATCGACCGCGCGAGTTCCGGCGTGACGACTTCGTCGGTATCGAGCGACAGGATCCAGTCGGTGCCGAGCGCGTCGAGCGCGCGGTTCTTCTGCGGGCCGAAGCCCGGCCAGTCGCGCTCGACGATCACGCGCGCGCCGTGCGCCTGCGCGATCGCGACGGTATCGTCGGTGCTGCCGCCGTCGATCACGACGACGTCGTCGGCGAACGACAGCGCATCGAGACACTGCGCGAGCCGCGCGGATGCGTTGAGGGCGATGAGGGCGACGCCGAGGGAGGGTTCAGCCATGAAATCGTCGGAAAGGCGGAGAAAACGGTGAGCGGGAGTATACCTTCGGCCCGGCCGCGGCCCGCATCGGCGATGGGCGTGCCCGCGGGGGCGGTGCAGCTATAATGTTGAGCCCTTTCCGGCACCCGCCCGACGGGGCGCACACCCGGGCGGCCACGCGCCGGGCGCCGCATCGCGGCTCAAGAAGGATTGCCTTGGAAACCCAGAACACTCTTCGCAAACCGATGGACGGCACCGGCACCTCGCCGCTCACGGTCCTCAAGCGCCTGTGGCCGTACATCCGGCCGCTCGTCGGCATCGTGGTGCTCGCCGTGATGACGATGGGCGTCGTCGCGGCCACCGAAGCCGGCATTCCGGCGCTGCTCAAGCCGCTGCTCGACCACGGCTTCGGCTCGCACGGCAGCGACAGCGCGAAATGGTACGTGCCGATCGCGGTGATCGGCCTCGCGCTGGTGCGCGGCGTCTCGCAGTACACGTCGAATTACCTGCTCAACTACGTATCGAACCGCATCCTGCTGCAGCTGCGGCTCGAGATGTTCCAGCGGATGCTCCACACGGGCGCGTCGTTCTTCCAGCGCGAAACCGCGAGCACGGTGATCAACGCGATCGTGTTCGAGGTCAACCAGATCCTGTCGGTGCTGACGGGCGTGATGGTCACGCTCGTGCGCGACTCGCTGACGGTGATCTTCCTGCTCGGCTACCTGTTCTACCTGAACTGGCGGCTCACGCTGATCGTCGCGGTGATCCTGCCGGGCATCGGCTGGCTCGTCAGCAAGATCAACCGCCGGCTGCGCCGCCTGAACCGCGAGCACCAGACGCTGACCAACGAGCTGTCGTACATCGTCGAGGAGACGGTCGGCGGCTACAAGGTCGTCAAGGTGCACAACGGCGAAGCGTACGAGATGGACCGCTTCACGACGATGAGCAAGCGCCTGCGCGGCTATGCGATGCGCATGACGATCTCGGGCGGCCTCGCGCAGCCGCTCACGCAGTTCCTCGCGTCGATCGCGCTCGCGGTCGTGATCACGATCGCGGTCGTGCAGTCGTCGAACGACCAGACGACGGTCGGCGGCTTCGTCGCGTTCGTCACGTCGATGCTGCTGGTGATCTCGCCGCTCAAGCACCTGATCGACGTCAACCAGCCGCTGCAGCGCGGGATGACGGCCGCCGAGCTGATCTTCGGGCTGATCGACGAGCCGGCCGAGCCGCAGGGCGGCGGGCGGCCGCTGTCGCACGCGCGCGGCGAGATCGAGTTCCGCGCGGTGTCGTTCGATTACGGCGCGGCCGAACGGCCGACGCTCGACCGCATCTCGTTCAAGGTCGCGCCGGGTGAAATGATCGCGCTGGCCGGCCCGTCCGGGAGCGGCAAGACGACGCTCGTGAACCTGCTGCCGCGCTTCTTCGACCCGACGGACGGCACGATCCTGGTCGACGGCGTGCCGGTTGCCGACTACGACCTCCACGCGCTGCGCAGCCAGATGGCGATGGTGAGCCAGGACGTCGTGCTGTTCAACGACACGATCGCCGCGAACGTCGCCTACGGGCAGACGCCCGACCGCGCGCGCGTGCAGGCCGCGCTCGAGGCCGCGAACCTCGCCGATGCGGTCGCCGCGATGCCCGACGGGCTCGATACGCTGGTCGGCGGCAATGGGATGCGGTTGTCCGGCGGCCAGCGCCAGCGGCTCGCGATTGCGCGCGCGATCTACAAGGACGCGCCGATCCTGATCCTCGACGAAGCGACGTCGGCGCTCGATTCGGAGTCGGAGCGCCACGTGCAGGCCGCGCTCGAGCGGCTGATGGAAGGCCGGACGACGCTGGTGATCGCGCACCGGCTGTCGACGATCGAGCGCGCGGACCGCATCCTCGTGCTCGAGTCCGGCAAGATCGTCGAGGAGGGGAGCCACGACGAACTGCTGCGCCACGGCGGCCTCTACGCGCACCTGCACCGGATCCAGTACCAGCAGCAGGCGGCGTGAAGCGCGGTCACGCGGCCACGCGATGCCGTGTGCTAGTCTTCATCGGGCAGTCCCGGTCGTTTCTCGTTCGACGTGACACCACGGAGGGAAGGACAATGAAGAGGATGCACGGCATGATGCTGGCCGCCCTGATCGCGGCCGGCTGCGCCGCCACCGCGGCGATGGCGCAGGATCACGGCAACCACGGCAATCGCGATGAGCGCGGCGGCCACGGGATGCAGCACGGCCATGGCCCGAAACACGTGCCGCCCGGCCATGCGATGCATCGCGACGACGTGCCGCCGCGCTGGGCCGACGGGCCGCGCCGCGACTGGCACAAGGGCGACCGGCTGCCGGACGAGTTCCGCGATCGCCAGTACGTGGTCGACGACTGGCGCGGCTACCACCTGAGCGCGCCGCCGCGCGGCTATCACTGGGTCGGCGTCGGCGGCGACTACCTGCTCGTGCAGATCGGCTCGGGCATCGTGCTGCGGGTCGGTCCGTAATCCGGCCGGTAACCCCGGTCTGTAACCTGGTCCGTAACCGTTACGCAGCGTTCCGATCGTTCATCCGGCTGCCGGGCGCGTTGCCCGGCGCCGCGTCACTTTGCCGCCGCGCGGCGGAACCAGCGCCGCTCGATTCTCGACATCGCCCAGCACACGCCCAGCGCGCACACGGTGCCGAGCGTCACTTCGCCGAACCGGATCAGCGGAACGTCCCATAGCGGGCCGTTGCCCGGGAACAGCAGCACGATCGTCGCGGTCACGCCGCCGAGCCGTGCCGCGCTGCCGATGTTCAGGCACCAGCAGCAGACGATCACGACCGCGACGGTGATCGCATACGCGACGAGGCGATCGCCGCCCAACGCCGCACCGGCGAAGCCCAGGACGCCGCCGACCATCGCGCCGATGAACTGGTCGCGCGACAGCGACATCGTGTCCGAGTAGTTGTGCTGCGTGACGGCGATCGCGGTGATCGCCGCCCACACCGCCTGCTCGCTATGCACCGCGCGGCCGATCGCATACGCGAGGCACGCGCCGCACACGGCCTGCACCGCCATCAGCCCGCCTTGCGCGAGCCGCTCGCTGAATGACAGCCCCTTGAACAGATCGAAGATCGACTGCTGGATCTGCTGGCGGGCTTCGTTGAGTGTCCTGATCGTATCCATCGTGCGTGGGCCAAGAAGCGGGTAGCGGCGGCGCGCCGCCGTCAATGCGCCTGTTCGGGCGAGGCGGGCGCCGGTTCGTCGGCCGTCGCGTCGCCGTTGTCGACGCGCGTTTCGGGCATCACGAGCCAGACCAGCAGCACCGCGAGCGCGCCTGCCGCGGCGAGCCCGAAGAAACTGACCGCGTTGCCGAAGTGATCGGCGACGTAGCCGGCCACGGCCGTGCTGAGCGTCGCGCCGATCCCGGCCGCGAGCCCGAACAGCCCGATACACAGGTTGTAGCGGCCCTTGCCGCCCGCGACGTCGGCCGCGATCAGCGGCAGCATCACGCCGAACACGGCCGCGCTGATGCCGTCGAGCATCTGCACCGGCACGAGCAGGTACGGGCTGCTGACGCCGGCGAACAGCAACGCGCGCACCGGCAGCGCGGAGAAGCCGAGCAGCAGGATCGGCCGGCGCCCCCAGCGCTGCGCGGAACGGCCGACCCACGGCGACAGCATCGCGACGATCGCCTGCGGCACGATGATGCACGCGGCGATCACGAGCTGCACGTTCTCGCCCATCCCGGCCGTGACTTCGCCGGCCGCGAGGTTCAGCATCGCGGCGTTCGACAGGTGGAACAGCACGACGCAGGCCGCGAAGATCAGCATCCGGCGGTCGCGCAGCAGTTCGAGCAGCGTTTCGCGCTCGCCGGCTTCGTCGACGTCGTCAGGCTTCGACGACTGCGGAATCACCTGATGCGTCGGTTGGATCATCGCGAGCGCGAACAGTGCGGGCAGCGCCAGCACGGCGGTCAGCCAGAACACCGCGCGCGCGGAGAAGTATTCGCCGGTGAGCCCCATCAGGCCCGCCGCGACCGCGCTGCCGATCGACGCCCAGCGCGCGTTGCGGCCGAGCCGGTCGCCGAGGTCGGCGCGGCCGACGAGCGAGAACGAGATCGCGGCCATCGCCGGCACCAGCATGCAGCTCGCAAAACCGTGGAATACCTCGGCGGCGATTACCGGCACGATCGTCGGGCTCGACGCGAGCAGCACCGCGGACAGGATGATGGCCGCGATCGCCCACGCGGCCGCGCCTTTCTTGTTCTTCAGCGCATCGACGGCCGCGCCGCCCGGCACCTGGCTGACCATCGCGCTGATCGTGCCGATCGACAGCACCATGCCGATCTCGCCCTGCGTCCACTTGTGCGACGCGAGGTAGGACGCGATGAACGGACCGAACCCGGTTTGAACGTTTGCAACGAAAAAGTTGAGCCAGTCGAGGGCCCGGAGACTGCGAACGCTGACGGAATGCTTGATCGTCATCGGGTGGCACTCGCAGACGAAGCCGGCACCGCTGCCGCCGGGGCAACGGGCGGGAAAACCGCGACGATCGGCTTGTCGGCCGCGTACGGCGGCGCTGCCTTGATCTGCGCGTCGTTCAGGTCGAGCTGCGGGTGCAGCGCCTTGTCGCGCGTGACGAAGCGCAGCGCGCCCCAGCTCGCGGCGATCGAACGGCGGTCGGTATTGACGAGCCCGCCGAGGTCGAGCACGACGGCCTGCGGCTGCGCGCCGCGGTCGATCAGCACGTCGACGATCCGGCCGATCTTCGTGCCGTTCGGGCGTTCGACATCGCTGTCGAGCATCGGCAGCCGCGTCGCCGGCGACGCCGCGGCCGAGCCCGACAGCGGCACGGCCTTCGGCCGCGCGGCCGGCGGCAGGTCGCCCGACGGCACGTCGAGCACGATCGGCTCCTGTTTGCCGCCCGGCGTGAAGCGGAACACGTTCCACGGGAAGATGACCTTGCGGTCGCCGATGCCCATGAAGCCCTGCAGGTTGACGATCATCTCGCGCGGCTTGCCACCCGCGTCGACTACCATGTCGACCGCGCGGCCGACCACCTTGCCGTTGCGGCGCGCGACTTCGCTGTCGAGCAGCGCATGGATCTGGGTGCGGTCGAGCGCGCGCGTCGCGACGAGCGGCGGGGGCGGAGGCGGAGGCGGGGTCGGCGATTCGGGGCGCTGCACGGGCTTCGGCCGTGCCACTTCGCGGTGCGGCTTCTTCGGCGCTTCCGGTTCCTCCGGTTGCGTCGGCGCGGGCACGGGCGGCATCGTCAGCGGCTCGCCGGCGGTTTCCTCGACAGGCTCGACGAGCGCCTCGCTGATCGGCGCGGGCGGGTTCTGGACCGGCAGCAGCCCGCAGCCGGACAGCAGCGCGGCGACGGCGACGATCAGGAATACCGTCGAGGACGGCAACGACTTGCGGGATGCGGGAAACGGGAGTCCGCCGCTCATTGACACTCACTCCATGGGTCGGGGCGGCCCGAGGGCACGCGGCTGGCGATGGATGGCGGGTGCGGGCGGCGCACCACGCGAGGGTGAGAGTTTAACGTGTCTTGCTTTCAGGACCGATTTCGATGGCGGGTTGCAGGCGGACCGTCGGGAAAAGGAAGGGATCGGAGGCCGGTCGGCGGGCCGGCTGCGGCGCCTGATCGATGACGATGCGGGCGCCGGCGCTGCTACCGTCGCTGCCCTGGCTCGGCGAGCCCGAGCCCGAGCCGCCGTACGCGGGCAGCGACATCGGCGCCGCAACGCCCGCAGCCATCATGATCACTCGGAAGCAGCGGCGCCGGCCTGGCCCGGCCGTCATGACGGCCGGGCCGCGGGCGCTGTCCGAAGCAGCGTGAACCCGGGAAATCAGGCGTCCGGATACCACGCGTCGGCGAATTCGCTGACCTGGACGTCCTTCAGTTCCGGACGGGCGGCCAGCCATCCGCGCACGAGCTCGCGATCGGCGTCGGTCGTCGTGCCGCGCGGCGCGCCGGAGATCACGTACGCGCCGATGCCTTCGTCCGCGGACGCGACGGTCAGCAGCCCGTTCGCTTCGACGAAGTCGATGAATGCGTCGATCAACTGGCCGCGCTCGAGGTCGGTCATGTCGTTGCGGTAATGCGCGGTGGCGTTGAACGAGAGTTCCTGGAATTCGCCGATGTGGAGTTTCTTGCGCTGGCGGCGGTTGTGGCCTTGGCTCATGGTGTGTGCTGAATGAATGAGAGGTGAGAAAGGATAGCGCGGCGGATGGCGCGGGCACCCTGTCGACGTGCGGCATGGGCGAGGCTGGAGGCGAAAGCGGGCGTATCGCGGGACCGTTCCCGAAACGGTTGTTAAACCATTGCGCGATGCGCTCTTCGCCGTGCGGCCTGGGCAAGCGGCCTATTACACGCCTGACCGAATGATACAGGGATGGCGAGCGTGTTCGGCTTTGCTAACGTCTGCGGCTATTCGAACGACAACGAGGGCCGTATGTCGAACAATCGCTATTCGTACGAGGGGCGTGAGGATCTCACGCCGGGGGATTTGTTTTTCTGGGTTGCCGTGAATCAGGTTTGCAAACGGTTTGGCTTTCACGACCTTGGTGCTGCGGCTGCCATTCTATTGGGGCAGAACGATGTACCGGTTCCCGGCAAGCCGCGCGGCGCAGTGGCCGGCACCTCCGTTGCGTCGCTTGCGGCGCGCAAAGCGCTGCCGTTCAACGTCAGAATTCGGATGCCGACCATCACGAAAGCTGGTGCCGGTGGTATGCGGATCGCCACGACTCGTAACCTCGGTGCATTCGTCGGGCGTGCAGTGCCCGTTGTCGGCACTATCATGCTCGCCACGGATGCGGCGGTCGTCATGTGGAATACGGTGCAGGTCTACAACAGCATTGCAAAACCGGAAGACAGGGTGCTCTGATATGACTGACACGGCATGGGATCGGCTCGAGGCATTTGCTCGGGAGGAGTTAGGGCGTCCGCTTTTTGGCGGTCCGCTGAAGCTGTCACGTTCAAGCCGGATGGAAGAGGACCTCCGCATCACGGGAATCGACGCGATCGAATTTATCGACAAGTGGGGCGAGACCTTCGGGATCGATGTAGAGCATTTTCCGTATCAGCGATACATCGGCCCGGAAACGCTCGATATGGTCAGAACGTTCCTTGGGCTGTTTTCGTCGAAATATCGTGACCCGGAACTTGTGCCCCTGACACTCGGCATGCTGGAAGAAGCGATGCGTGTCGGCCGATGGGATACCGAAGCGATCGAGCGCTTCGCACGGGAAGCAACTCGCGACGAATAGCCGTTCGGCGATGCATGCGGGTTGCGCGAAAGCCGTGCCGTACCGGGCAGGAATCGCGCAACCGCCAAGAACGCATCGTCACATCAGCACGATGTCGTACTGCTCCTGGCTCAGGTTCGACTCGACCTGCAGCGACACCGGTTTGCCGATGAAGTCGATCAGCATCGCCAGATGCTGCGATTCTTCGTCGAGGAACAGGTCGATCACCTGCTGCGCGGCGATCACGCGAAACTCGCGCGGATTGAACTGGCGCGACTCGCGCAGGATCTCGCGCAGGATGTCGTAGCATACGGTGCGCGACGTCTTCACCTGGCCCTTGCCCTGGCAGGTCGGACACGGTTCGCACAGCACGTGCGCGAGCGATTCGCGCGTGCGCTTGCGCGTCATCTCGACGAGTCCGAGCTGCGAGAAGCTGTTGACCGTCACGCGCGTGCGGTCGCGCGACAGCGCCTTCTTCAGCTCGGACAGCACCGCGTCGCGATGCTCGGCATTCTCCATGTCGATGAAGTCGATGATGATGATCCCGCCGAGGTTGCGCAGCCGCAGCTGCCGCGCGATCGTGTGCGCGGCCTCGAGGTTGGTCTTGAAGATCGTGTCGTCGAAGTTGCGCGCGCCGACATAGCCGCCCGTGTTCACGTCGATCGTCGTCATCGCCTCGGTCTGGTCGATCATCAGGTAACCGCCCGACTTCAGGTCGACGCGGCGCGACAGCGCGCGCTGGATCTCCGTCTCGATGTTGTACAGGTCGAACAGCGGCCGCTCGCCCGTGTAGTGATGCAGCTTCGGACTCACCGCCGGCGTGAACTCGCCCGCGAATTCCGACAGGCGCTGGTAGGTCTCGCGCGAATCGACCTGGATGCGCGTCGTGTCGTCGTTCGCGAAATCGCGCAGCACGCGCTGCGCGAGATCGAGATCCTGGTACAGCAGGCTTGTCGCCGGCAGTCGCTGCGCCTGCGCGACGATCGTCGCCCAGGTCTTGCGCAGGTACGCGACGTCGCCGGCCAGTTCGTCGGAGGTCGCATCCTCGGCGATCGTGCGCACGATGTAGCCGCCTTTCTCGTCCGGCGGGATCACGGCGGTCAGGCGCGCGCGCACGGCCTCGCGCTCGGCCTCGCTCTCGATCTTCTGCGAGATGCCGATATGCGGCTCCTGCGGCAGGTAGACGAGCGTGCGGCCCGCGATGCTGACCTGCGTCGACAGCCGCGCGCCTTTCGTGCCGATCGGATCCTTGATCACCTGCACCATCAGCGTCTGGCCTTCGAACACGATCTTCTCGATCGGCTGGTGCGGCGCGCCCGACTGCGGCTCGCCCGCGAGGCGCGGATGCCAGATGTCGGCGACGTGCAGGAACGCCGCGCGCTCGAGGCCGATGTCGATGAACGCCGACTGCATGCCGGGCAGCACGCGCACGACCTTGCCGAGATAGATGTTGCCGACCCGTCCGCGCGACAGCGTCCGCTCGACGTGAAGCTCCTGCACCGCACCTTGCTGGACGAGTGCGACGCGCGTTTCCTGCGGCGTGAGGTTGATCAGGATTTCTTCGTTCATGGTGCGGTTCAGAAGGCGACGCGTGCGGTACGCAGCAGCGCGGCAGTCTCAAAAAGGGGCAGACCCATGATACCTGAATGGGATCCGTCGATTCGCTCGATGAATTCGGCCGCGCGGCCCTGGATCGCGTACGCGCCGGCCTTGCCGAACGGCTCGCCGGTGTCGACGTAGCGCGCGAACGCGTCGCGCGATGCGTTTGAAAAGCGTACCGACGAGCGCGACAGCGCGGGCGGCAGCAGTTCGCCATCGGCGCCGATCACGGCGACGGCGGTCAGGACTTCGTGTTCGCGGCCCGCGAGGCGGGTGAGCATCGCGAGCGCATCGTCGGCGTCGGCCGGCTTGCCGAGGATCGCGCCGTCGATGGTCACCGTGGTGTCCGCAACGAGCACCGGCGCGGGCGGCTTGCCGCTCGCGACGAGGCGCGCACGCGCGGCCTCGGCCTTCGCGACGGTCACGCGCCGCACGTATGCGTCGGCGGCTTCGCCGGGCAGCTCGGCCTCGAGCGCCTCGGCGTCCTCGTCGGGGCGCGGCAGCAGCAGCTCGAAGCGTACGCCGATCTGCAGCAGCAGCTCCTGGCGGCGCGGGCTTTGCGAAGCGAGGTAAAGGATCGGGAAAAGCGCGGGGGACGTGCTGGACGGCATGGTGTCGTTATCTCGTTAGGCGCGCGCGGCGCGCGTCTCGAGGACGACACGTCATGCGCGGTGGTAGGGGTGATTCTGCGTGATGCTCCACGCCCGGTAAAGCTGTTCGGCGAGCAGCACGCGCACCATGCCGTGCGGCAGCGTCATGCTCGAGATGCGCAGCAGCACGTCGGCGCGCGCTTTCAGGTCCGGATCGAGCCCGTCGGCGCCGCCGATCACGAACGCGACGTCGCGGCCGTCCTGCTGCCAGCCGGGCAGCGCCTGCGCGAGCTGCATCGTGGTCCAGTCGCGGCCGCGCTCGTCGAGCGCGACGAGGCGTGCGCCCTTCGGCAGCGCGGCCTCGATCTTCTGCCGCTCGGCGGCCATCACGCTTTCGGCGCTGCGGCCGCCCGAACGCAGTTCAGGCTTGATTTCGCGCAGCTCGATGCGCAGTTCGGGCGGCATCCGCTTCGTGTATTCGTCGAAGCCGGATGCGATCCAGCCCGGCATCTTGTGGCCGACCGCGAGGATGAAAAGCTTCATCGGGACGACTCGCTGCGACTCAGCGGCGGCGGGCCGCCGTCTTGCGCGCCGGGCGTGCGGGCGCGGCTTCTTCCTCGTCGTCCTCGTCTTCGCTGGCCGTCGCGAAGCCGTTGCCCTTGCCGCCGCCGAGCTTCATCCGCACGGGCTTGTCGCCCCAGATTTCCTCGAGGTTGTAGTACTGGCGCAGCGCCGGTTGCAGGATGTGCACGACCGCGTCGCCGCAGTCGACCAGCACCCATTCGCCGGTGTCCTCGCCTTCGGAGCTGACGACGTCGCCGCCGGCTTCCTTGACCTTGTCGCGCACGTTCGACGCGAGCGCCTTGGTCTGGCGGTTGGAGGTGCCCGACGCGACGACCACGCGGTCGAACAGTTCGGTCAGATGGCTGGTGTTGAACACCTTGATGTCTTGCGCCTTGACGTCTTCGAGGGCGTCGACGATCACGCGCTGCAGTTTGCGAATATCCATGGATTCAGGAATGGTAGAGGCGATGTTGAAGAATATAGGCCCATACGGCGGCCGGCACATGTTCGGCCGACGCGTCGGGCATTTGCGCATGGCGTGCGATGCATTCGCGCAGGTGCGCGCGGATGTCGGTCGCGGCGATGTCGAACGAAAGGGTCGTATCGATCAGCAGACGGCCTGCCGGCGTGGCCTTCAGCACGTCGGCGCCGGCCTGCCGCGCGGCGATTTCCCGCGCAACGTCCGGCGGCGCCGCGCCGAGCTCGAAGCCCGGACGCGTCGACACGCCGATGTGCGCGTAGTCGAACAGCGTGCGCCAGTCGCGCCACGTATCGAGGCGCACGAGCTGGTCGGCGCCGATCAGCAGCGACAGCGACGCATCGGGGCCGATCCGCTCGCGCCAGCGCGCGAGCGTCTCGACCGTGTAGGTCGGGCCGGTGTGCTCGATCTCGTCGGTGGCGACGGTCACGGTCACGCCCGGTAGCACGAGCGAATCCGCGGCCGCGCGCGTCATCGCGAGCCGGTGCTCGGCGGCCGACACGTCGCGCTTCTGGTACGGCTGTCCGGCGGGCAGCAGCACGAGTTCGGTCAGGTCGAGCAGCGCGGCGAACCGGCGCGCGAGCGCGAGATGACCGTCGTGGATCGGGTCGAAGGTGCCGCCCAGCAAGCCGATACGACGCGGCAGCGGGGCGGGGCGGGCGGTGGTGTCCAGAAACGCGTCCTTTCGTTGGGGCAGCGGCACGCGCGGGCTCAGACCCAGTCGCGCGGCACGAGGAAGTCGCTGTAAAGGCGCGCTTCCGGCGAACCCGGCTCGGGTTGCCAGTTGTAGCGCCAGTTCGCGACCGGCGGCATCGACATCAGGATCGACTCGGTCCGGCCGCCGCTTTGCAGGCCGAACAGCGTGCCGCGGTCGAACACGAGGTTGAATTCGACGTAGCGGCCGCGGCGGTAGGCCTGGAAGTCGCGTTCGCGCTCGCCGTACGGCAATTCGGCGCGGCGCTCGACGATCGGCAGGTACGCGTTCAGGAACGCATCGCCGACGCTTTGCATCATGTCAAACGAGCGTTCGAAACCGGGCTCCGAGAAATCGTCGAAGAAGATCCCGCCGATGCCGCGCGTTTCGTTGCGGTGCTTCAGGAAGAAATATTCGTCGCACCATTGCTTGAAGCGCGGGTAGAGCTCGGCGCCGAACGGGTCGAGCGCATCCTTGCAGGTCTGGTGGAAATGCCGCGCGTCGTCCTCGAAGCCGTAAACCGGTGTCAGATCCATGCCGCCGCCGAACCAGAACACGGGGTCTTCGCCCGGTTTCGTCGCGATCAGCATCCGCACGTTCATGTGCACGGTCGGGCAGTACGGATTGCGCGGGTGCAGCACGAGCGACACGCCGAGCGCCTCGAAGCCGCGGCCCGCGAGCTGCGGACGCGCCGCGCTCGCCGACGGCGGCAGCGCGTCGCCCGCGACGTCGGAAAAGCCGATTCCCGCGCGTTCGAACACGCGGCCGCCTTCGAGAATCCGCGTGCAGCCGCCGCCGCGCAGGCGTTCGGCCGGCCCGCGCTGCCACGTGTCGGTCGCGAGCGGCGTGCCGTCGAGCGCGCCGAGCGCGTCGGCGATACGTGTCTGCAGGCCCTGGAGGTACGTGCGCACACGCGCCACGTCGTAGGTCGAATCGGTCATGTCTGGACTGGCTGCCCCCACCCGGAGCGGGGGCCGTAAAAAAAGCATCTGCCGGGCATTCTATCGAACCCCGGCAGACGGGTCGCCGCCGCGCGGGCGCGGGGCGGCGATGGCGACGTCACGCGCTCTTGCGGTTGAGCGCGCGAAAGCCGATGTCGCGGCGGTACTGCATGCCTTCGAAATTGATCTGGTTGATCGTGTCGTACGCATGCTGCTGCGCTTCGCGCACCGAATCGGCGAGGCCGACCACGCACAGCACGCGGCCGCCGGACGTCACGAGCTTGTCGCCGTCGTTGAGCGTCGTGCCCGCATGGAACGTCACGGCCTGTTCGGTTTCGGCCGGGATCCCGTTGATGCGGTCGCCCTTGCGCGGCGCGTCCGGGTAACCGTGCGCGGCCAGCACGACGCCGAGCGCGGTGCGGCGATCCCAGTCGAGCTCGACCGTGTCGAGCGTGCCCGCGATCGCCTGCTCGACGACCTTCGAGAAATCGCTCTTCAGGCGCGCCATGATCGGCTGCGTTTCCGGGTCGCCCATCCGGCAGTTGAACTCGAGCGTGCGCGGATTGCCGTCCTTGTCGATCATCAGGCCCGCATACAGGAAGCCCGTGAAGCGGATGCCGTCCTTCTCCATCCCGCGCACGGTCGGCATGATGATCTCGCGCATCACGCGGGCGTGCATCTGCGGCGTGACGATCGGCGCGGGCGAATACGCGCCCATGCCGCCGGTGTTCGGGCCGCGATCTTCGTCGAGCAGGCGCTTGTGGTCCTGGCTGGACGCCAGCGCCAGCGCGTGCTTGCCGTCGACCATCACGATGAAGCTCGCTTCCTCGCCATCGAGGAATTCCTCGATCACGACGCGCGCGCCGGCATCGCCGAGCTTGTTGCCCGACAGCATCATGTCGACGGCCGCATGGGCCTCTTCGAGCGTCGTCGCGACGACGACGCCCTTGCCGGCCGCGAGGCCGTCGGCCTTCACGACGATCGGCGCACCCTTCGCGTCGATGTACGCGTGGGCGGCGGCCGCGTCGGCGAAGGTTTCGTAGTCGGCCGTCGGAATGTTGTGGCGCTTCATGAACGCCTTCGCGAAATCCTTCGAGCTTTCGAGCTGCGCGGCTTCGCGGGTCGGGCCGAACACCTTCAGGCCGCGGGCGCGGAACAGGTTGACGATGCCGGCCGCGAGCGGTGCTTCCGGCCCGACGAGCGTGAACGCGACGCCTTCGCGTTCCGCGAAATCGGCGAGTTCGTCGAGCGCCGTGATGTCGACGTTCTTCAGACGCTCGTCCTGCGCCGTGCCGCCATTGCCCGGCGCGACGTAGACCATCTGGACGCGCGGCGACTGCGCGAGCTTCCACGCCAGCGCATGTTCGCGGCCGCCGGAACCGACGACGAGTAGTTTCATGGGATTCCCCGCAGACTAGAAAACAGGGCGGCCGGCACGCTCAGGCGCGCCGGCCGCGAAATCGGTCGGGCCGCCGCCGCAACGCTGCGCACGGCGGCCGGCATCTCATTCCTCGACGATGACGGCGTTCGTATACACGTCCTGCACGTCGTCGAGGTTCTCGAGCGCGTCCAGCAGCTTCTGCATCTTCGCCGCGTCGTCGCCGGTGAATTCGACTTCGTTCTGCGGCTTCATCGTCACTTCGGCGAGTTCGGCCTTGAAGCCCGCGGCTTCGAGCGCGTCCTTCACCGCCGAGAATGCCTGCCAGTCGCACAGCACTTCGATCGAGCCGTCGTCGTTCGTGTTCACGTCGTTCGCGCCGGCTTCGAGCGCGGCTTCCATCAGCGCGTCTTCCGACGTGCCGGGCGCGAACAGGAACTGGCCGACGTGATCGAACATGAACGCGACCGAGCCGTCGGTGCCCATGTTGCCGCCGAACTTCGAGAACGCGTGGCGCACTTCCGCGACCGTGCGGGTGCGGTTGTCGGTCAGCGTGTCGACGATGATCGCCGCGCCGCTGATGCCGTAGCCTTCGTAACGGATCTCTTCGTAGTTCGCGCCGTCCGCGCCGCCGACGCCGCGATCGATCGCGCGCTTGACGTTGTCCTTCGGCATGTTCGCGTCGGCTGCCTTGTCGACCGCGAGACGCAGGCGCGGGTTCGAGTTGACGTCGCCGCCGCCGAGGCGCGCCGCCACCTGGATTTCCTTGATCAGGCGGGTCCAGATCTTGCCGCGCTTCGCGTCGGCCGCAGCCTTCTTATGCTTGATGTTGGCCCATTTCGAATGACCAGCCATACCTTTCTCCGTGCCCGGGCGCGCAGCGCGGGCGATTGTTGCAATGTGTCGTTGAATCGGCGGCCGTGTCGGCGGGCATGAAGCCGCGGGGCCGCGCGTGTCGAGTGGATCGTGATTTTATCACGCGGCGACCGCCGGTTCGGGGCCGCCGCGCATGGCCGAACGGCCAGGGCGGCCGTCGCGGCGCGCCGGGCCGCGCGGCACGGCGGCGCCGGCCGCTCGGTTCCGTCAGTTCTTGGTGCCGAACAGGCGGTCGCCGGCGTCGCCCAGGCCCGGCACGATGTACGCGTGCTCGTTCAGGTGCGAGTCGAGCGACGCGACGAACAGCTTCACGTCCGGGTGCGCGTCCTGGAACACCTGCACGCCCTCGGGCGCGGCGACCAGCGCGACGAACATGATGTTCGCGGCCGGCACGTTGCGGCGCTTGAGCACGTCGACCGCATGCACGGCCGAATAGCCGGTCGCGACCATCGGGTCGCACAGGATGAAGATGCGGTCTTCCAGGTCCGGCAGGCGCACCAGGTATTCGACCGGGCGGTGGTCTTCGGCGCGGTACACGCCGATGTGACCGACGCGCGCGGACGGCACCAGGTCGAGCAGGCCGTCCGACATCCCGATGCCCGCGCGCAGCACGGGCACGATCGCGAGCTTCTTGCCGGCGATCACCGGCGCGTCGACCGCGACCAGCGGGGTTTCGACCCGCTTGGTCGTGATCGGCAGGTTGCGGGTGATCTCATAGCCCATCAGCAGCGTGATCTCGCGCAGCAGTTCGCGGAACGTGCGCGTGGACGTGTCCTTGTCGCGCATGTGCGTGAGCTTGTGCTGGATCAGCGGGTGATCGGTGATGAAGAGGTTCGGGAAACGACTGTCCTGTTTCATGACGGGGTGCCTTGGCGGCAAAAGGGGATCGGGGGCGGCGGCGGGCGCGAGGCCGGCCGTCGCTCATGGCCGCAATTTTACCAAGGCGCGCCGCGCGATCCGGATATTATCGACGTCTCACGACAATCCGCGTGCCGCGCACGCCCGTTCGCCCGCCCGCCGGCGGCCGCGCGGGGCCGCGCCGGCACGCGCGCCACCAGGGAAGCGACGATGGATCTCGGCATTGAAGGAAAGACCGCGCTCGTGTGCGCAGCCAGCAAGGGTCTCGGGCGCGGCTGCGCGGAAGCGCTGGCCGCCGAGGGCGTGAACCTCGTGATCGTCGCGCGCACGCGCGACACGCTGGAGGAAACCGCGGAAGAGATCCGCGCCGGCGCGAACGTGTCGGTCACGGCGGTCGCGTGCGACATCACGACGCCGGACGGCCGCGCGGCCGCGCTCGCCGCGTGCCCGCAGCCGGACATTCTCGTGACGAATGCCGGCGGCCCGCCGCCCGGCGACTTCCGCGACTTCTCCCACGACGACTGGATCCGCGCGCTCGAGGCGAACATGCTGACGCCGATCGAGCTGATCCGCGCGACCGTCGACGGGATGATCGGCCGCGGCTTCGGCCGGATCGTCAACATCACGAGTTCGGCCGTGAAGGCGCCGATCGACGTGCTCGCGCTGTCGAACGGCGCGCGCTCGGGGCTGACCGGCTTCGTCGCGGGGCTGTCGCGCAAGGTCGCGGGGCAGGGCGTGACGATCAACAACCTGCTGCCGGGGCTGTTCGACACCGACCGGATCGCGACGACGCTCGCCGCGTCGGCGAAGGCGCAGGGCGTGTCGGTCGACGAGATGCGCGCGCGGCGCACGAAGGACATCCCGGCCGGGCGACTCGGCACGCGCGCCGAATTCGGCGCGGCCTGCGCGTTCCTGTGCAGCGTGCATGCCGGCTACATCACCGGGCAGAACTGGCTGCTCGACGGCGGCGCGTATCCGGGTACGTTCTGACCCGCGCTTTTCGATTCACGACGACAACAAACCGAACGACAAAGGAGACGGAGATGAGCAAACCCCGCATCGCATTGATTGCGCACGACGCGAAGAAGGACGAGATCGTCGCGCTCGCGGGCCAGTATCGCGAGACGCTCGCGCAATGCCGGCTGGTGGCGACGGGCACGACGGGCGGCCGGATCGCCGCCGCGCACGGGCTCGAGGTCGAGCGCAAGCTGTCGGGGCCGCTCGGCGGCGACCTGCAGATCGGCGCGGAACTGGCCGACGGCCGCGTCGACATCGTCGTGTTCCTGCGCGACCCGATGACCGCGCAGCCGCACGACCCCGACATTACCGCGCTGGTGCGCGCGTGCGACGTGCACGACGTGCCGGTCGCGACCAACGTCGCGACCGCGCGGATGCTGCTCGACGATCTGGCGCGGAACATGCAGGACGTTTGCTAGGCAGTTGTTGAAGAGCGCCGCGCTTTAGCGGTCGGGGGCTTCGTTCAAGAAGTTGTCGTATGCGATCGACCGCGGAGTGTCGGACGGATCGTGCCGAATGCTTCGCTGGCGAGCGCGCTTGCGCGTTCGGCGAAGCCGTCGGCTGGCTGACTACGGCGTCGACCAACGCACGTGCCTCCGCGCGCGAGGGCCTCGATTACGGTGAATGGCTCGTTCCGTTGAACGATAGAAGGGATTCGATTCCTTGTAGCAGTTCGGGCAAGAAGGACTGATCCAGCCCGCAATGCCCCGTGACGCATGCTCCATCGGGAAGGGTTGGCTGAAAGCGCCAGTCTCCTACGATTGCCCCTCGGTCGAGCATTCGTAATGTCAGTTCAAACTCCGGCTCGACGCTGGTTAAATCCGCACGTTGTCCGGATTGAAGCTGCGTTTGCATGGATTGAATCTGTTGCCGAAATTGTCGCAACTCGTTGGGCATCACACTCCATTGCCCGTCCGCCTGAATGCCCGGTACCGTCAATTGGATTCGTACATCGATCCATTCAAGATACGGGCCTCCCGGTTCCTCGCGTCGCGCGGCAACGGGCTCCATTTGAAGTCGAAAGCCATCTGTGTCAATGATCAGCATGTGTCAAGCAGCATCGATCATGAATGAAAGTGCGGACAGTGATGCAAATTGCCTCTTCAGCGCCAAACGCCATCTTCGAGACGTTACGATCAGTTCGCCAGCCTACCTGCTAGCTTAAGCGAGAGGCTATGTCGGCGTTTCAGGGGTACTGTTAACCGCAGGGGTGGTTTTGTCTCAAGACATGGGTGACCACGCCTGCCGCACTTGCCTTCAGTGCGTCCGTAGGCAGTTCGCGAAGCGCGGCGAGCACTTCCGAATCGATTTCTCCCGGTTTGACGCGCCCGGTGTCGCACCAGTCCTTGCCCTCGGTCGCATCGGCTACTCCGGCGAGATACCCGGCCATCGCGTGGCGCTCGGCGTCGGCGTACGGACTGCTGTCGGAACGGCTCACGCCGTCGAGCAAACGGGCGCCGTCGACGCGCGGTACCGGATCTGCGATTGCACTGCCGATATTTGCCGACAACGACGCGACAACAAACATGTTCCGGATAAGAGGGCGGCTCATTGCGTGTGCTTGGCGAATTGGGCAACGGGCAAAATAGCACGGTCGTCGTCTCGTCAATGAGTACGGCGAGAGCCGGAGTTGCCGGGCCGATCGGCGTCGATGGTCCTCGACGGCGCCGAGTGTGCCGACGTGGCATGGGAGATTCCTTGCGCAACGGGCGCAACGCGAAAGCTCGCGGGTCGGCCCCGTCCGGTCGTCGCGGACGGAACGGAGCGCCGCACAACCGGAGGGCCAGGATTGGAACGTGAAGAAGTGTGACGAACGTCGTTGATTGCGCGATCGACATGACCACGCGCGGAGCGATTCGCCCGATACCGTGC
Source organism: Burkholderia sp. BCC1047 (assembly GCF_902833155.1). Classification (NCBI taxonomy): domain Bacteria; kingdom Pseudomonadati; phylum Pseudomonadota; class Betaproteobacteria; order Burkholderiales; family Burkholderiaceae; genus Burkholderia; species Burkholderia sp. BCC1047. The sequence goes on from NZ_CADFEH010000026.1 coordinate 48,660, forward strand.
CGTCCCGCGGCTTGCACGCCCATGCCATCCCTTTCCCGCGAAAACCCTACCAATGTGAAGGGATTGCAACGACGCGCTGCGTGACCGCGCACGACGCGCGAGAATCCTCCGCTACGACCCGTGTTCACACGCATCGCCGCAGCGGCAATGTCGATGCATTCGCCGAACCGGATTTCCAGATTCCAGACAGAAGAGGAGCAAAACGATGCCGAAAGCAATCCGATACGACCAGCCGGGCGGCCCGGACGTGATGAAGTGGGTCGATGTCGACGTCGGCGCGCCGAAGGCGGGCGAAGTCCGCATCCGGCAACACGCGGTCGGGCTCAACTACATCGACGTGTATTTCCGCACGGGCCTGTATCCGCAGTCGCTGCCCGGCGGCCTCGGGATGGAGGCGGCGGGCGAGGTGACGGCCGTCGGCGACGGCGTGACCGCGTTCAAGGCCGGCGACCGCGTCGCGTATGTCGGTCAGCCGCCCGGCGCCTATGCGCAGGAACGCGTGATGCCGGCCGAGCGCGTCGTCAAGCTGCCGGACGGGATCAGCTACGACGCCGCCGCGTCGGTGATGCTGCAGGGCCTGACCGCGCACTACCTGCTGCGCCGCACGTACCCGGTGAAGGCCGGCGACACGATCCTGATCCACGCGGCGGCCGGCGGCGTCGGGCTGCTCGTGTGCCAGTGGGCGAAGGCGCTCGGCGCGACCGTGATCGGCACGGTTGGCTCCGACGAGAAGGCCGAACTCGCGAAGGCGCACGGCTGCGATCACCCGATCGTCTACACGCGCGAGAACTTCACGCAGCGCGTGAAGGCCATCACGAACGGCGCGGGCGTGCCGGTCGTCTACGATTCGATCGGCAAGGATACCTACGTCGGCTCGCTCGACAGCCTCGCGCCGCTCGGCTACTTCGTCAGCTTCGGCAACGCGTCGGGCCCGCTGCCGCCGATCGACTCGAAGGAATTCTCGTCGCGCGGCTCGCTGTTCTTCACGCGCCCGACGCTGTTCTCGTATATCGCGAAGCGCGCCGATCTCGACGCCGCGGCCGCCGAATTGTTCGACGTGATTCTGTCGGGCAAGGTGAAGACGAGCATCAACCAGCGCTATCCGCTCGCCGAAGTCGGCCGCGCGCATGCCGATCTCGAAGCACGCAAGACCACCGGCTCGACGATTCTCGTTCCCTGACCCGTCCCCCGTGCCGGCGCGACGCCGGCACGCGCCTGTTGCGGGCGGCGCTGCGGCGCCGCCCGTCCCGCCTCGATTTGCGCCGGTCCCGCCGCACGCGTTTACGCGTTTTTTATATCCGCCCCGATAGCTTTGACCCGCCCTTTACGCGCGTTCCCATAAGGTTCTAGTCGTCCGATTTCGACGACGGAGAACAAAAAATGGATGGGGTTTTCATCGGCGCACTGGTGCTCTTCACCGCGCTGATCCTCGGTTTGCTTGCCGGTTGCGACAAGCTCGTGCAATACGGTCGCGGGGGGCGCGCATGACCTGGATGCTTTGGCTGGCGGGCGCCTCGACGGCCCTGCTGTTCGCGTATCTCGTCTTTGCGCTGCTGCGCGCGGAGGACATCGAATGAACGCGAACAACCTGTTGCAGACGCTGCTGTTCATCGTCGTGCTGCTCGCGGCGGCCGTGCCGGTCGCGCGCTACCTGAGCGCGGTGATGGATGGCAGTTCGCGCGTCGTGCGCGTGTTCGGCCCGCTCGAACGCGCGCTGTACCGCGTCGCCGGCGTCGACGCCGGCACCGAGATGAACTGGAAGCAGTATGCGATCGCGACGATCGCGTTCAACGCGCTCGGCGTGCTGTTCCTCTACGGGCTGTTACGCCTGCAGGGCTTCCTGCCCGGCAACCCGCAGCAGTTCGGCGCGATGACGCCCGACGGCGCGTTCAACACGGCCGTCAGCTTCGTCGCGAACACGAACTGGCAGGACTACACGCCCGAGCAGACCGTCAGCTATCTGTCGCAGATGCTCGGCCTGACGGTGCAGAACTTCCTGTCGGCGGCGACCGGCATCGTCGTCGTGATCGCGCTGATCCGCGGCTTCGCACGCCACACCGCGCAGACGATCGGGAACTTCTGGGTCGACCTCACGCGCGTGACGCTGTACGTGCTCGTGCCGATGGCGGCGCTCGTCGCCGCGCTGCTGATGAGCCAGGGCGTGCTGCAGAACATGAAGGCGTACCAGGACGTGCCGGTGCTGCAGGCGAGCACCTACGCGGCGCCGAAGCTCGACGCGCAGGGCAGCCCGGTGAAGGACGACAAGGGCAACGCGGTCACGGTGCCGACTCCGCTGACGAAGCAGACGCTCGCGATGGGCCCGGTCGCCTCCCAGGAAGCGATCAAGATGCTCGGCACCAACGGCGGCGGCTTCTTCAACGCGAACTCCGCGCACCCGTTCGAAAATCCCACGCCGTTCGCGAACTTTCTGCAGATCTTCTCGATCCTGATCATCCCGGCCGCGCTGTGTCTCGTGTTCGGCCGGATGATCGGCGACCGTCGACAGGGCATCGCAGTGCTCGCGGCGATGACGGTCGCGTTCGCGGTCGCGACCGGCGTCGAGGTGAGCGCCGAGCAGGCCGGCAACCCGACGCTCGCGGCGCTGCACGTCGACCAGTCGGCCGGCGCGCTGCAGCCGGGCGGCAACATGGAAGGCAAGGAAACCCGCTTCGGGATCGCACAGACCGGCATCTTCACGGTCGCGACGACGGCCGCGTCGTGCGGCGCGGTGGACGCGATGCACGATTCGCTGACGCCGGTCGGCGGCCTCGTGCCGATGCTGCTGATGCAGCTCGGCGAGGTGGTCTTCGGCGGCGTCGGCTCCGGCCTCTACGGGATGCTCGTGTTCGCGCTGCTCGCGGTGTTCGTCGCCGGCCTGATGATCGGCCGCACGCCGGAATACGTCGGCAAGAAGATCGAGTCGTACGAGATGAAGATGGTGTCGATCGTCGTGCTGCTCACGCCGCTGCTCGTGCTGGTCGGCACGTCGATCGCGGTGTTGGCGGACGCGGGCAAGGCCGGCATCTCGAACCCGGGCCCGCACGGCTTCTCGGAAATCCTCTATGCGTTCAGTTCGGCCGCGAACAACAACGGCAGCGCGTTCGCGGGCCTGACGGTCGGCACGCCGTTCTACAACTGGATGACCGCGATCGCGATGTGGTTCGGCCGCTTCGGCACGATCGTGCCGGTGCTGGCGATCGCCGGTTCCCTCGCCGCGAAGAAGCGCATCGCGGTGACGAGCGGCACGCTGCCGACGCACGGCCCGCTGTTCGTCGTGCTGCTGCTCGGCACCGTGCTGCTGGTGGGCGCGCTGACCTACGTGCCGGCGCTCGCGCTCGGCCCGGGCGTCGAGCACCTGATGATGTGGCTGGGCGCGTGACGCGCGCCCGCATCGCGACACACTGAAAAGACTGAAGAGCTTGAAGAGATCGCAATGACTCAACATTCCGCAACACGGTCCATGTTCGATCCGGCGCTGCTGCGCCCGGCGATCGTGGATTCGTTCAAGAAACTCACGCCGCGCACGCAGTTCCGCAACCCGGTGATGTTCTGCGTGTACGTCGGCAGCATCCTGACCACGATCCTGTGGATCGCGGCGCTCTCGGGCCAGGCCGAGGCGCCCGCGGGCTTCATTCTCGCGATCGCGCTGTGGCTGTGGTTCACGGTGCTGTTCGCGAACTTCGCCGAAGCGCTCGCCGAAGGGCGCTCGAAGGCGCAGGCCGCGTCGCTGCGCAGCGCGAAGAAGGACGTGATGGCGAAGAAGCTCAACGAGCCGCATCCGAAGTCGCCGATCCGCATCACGACCGCGTCCGACCTGCGCAAAGGCGACGTCGTGCTGGTCGAGACCGGCGACGTGATCCCGGCCGACGGTGAAGTCGTCGACGGCGTCGCATCGGTCGACGAATCGGCGATCACCGGCGAATCCGCGCCGGTGATCCGCGAATCGGGCGGCGACTTCTCGTCGGTGACGGGCGGCACGCGCGTGCTGTCCGACTGGATCGTCGTCAAGGTCACGGCGAACCCCGGCGAGGCGTTCCTCGACCGGATGATCGCGATGGTCGAAGGCGCGAAGCGCAAGAAGACGCCGAACGAGGTCGCGCTGACGATCCTGCTCGTCGCGCTGACGATCGTGATGCTGCTCGCGACCGCGACGCTGCTGCCGTTCTCGATGTTCTCGGTCGAAGCGATGAAGGCCGGCCACGTGGTGACGATCACCGCGCTCGTCGCGCTGCTCGTATGCCTGATTCCGACGACGATCGGCGGGCTGCTGTCCGCGATCGGCGTGGCCGGGATGAGCCGGATGATGCAGGCGAACGTGATCGCGACGTCGGGTCGCGCGGTCGAAGCGGCCGGCGACGTCGACGTGCTGCTGCTCGACAAGACCGGCACGATCACGCTCGGCAACCGTCAGGCGTCGACGTTCGTGCCGGCGCCGGGCGTGACCGAGGAAGCGCTGGCCGATGCCGCGCAACTGTCGTCGCTCGCCGACGAAACGCCGGAAGGCCGCAGCATCGTCGTGCTCGCGAAGGAGCGCTTCAACATTCGCCAGCGCGACATGGCGCAACTGCATGCGACGTTCCTCGGCTTTTCCGCGCAGACGCGGATGAGCGGCGTCGATCTGCCCGGCCGCGAGATCCGCAAGGGCGCGGCCGACGCGATCCGCCGCTACGTCGAAACCCACGGCAGCCGCTTCCCCGAAGAAGTGCGCCGCGCGGTCGACGACGTCGCACGCCGCGGCAGCACGCCGCTCGTCGTGGCCGACCTGCAGGACGGCGCGGCGCGCGTGCTCGGCGTGATCGAGCTGAAGGACATCGTGAAGGGCGGCATCAAGGAGCGCTTCGCGGAGCTGCGCAAGATGGGCATCAAGACCGTGATGGTGACGGGCGACAACCGGCTGACGGCCGCGGCGATCGCGGCGGAAGCGGGCGTCGACGATTTCCTCGCGGAAGCGACGCCGGAAACCAAGCTCGCGACGATCCGCGAGCACCAGGCGGCCGGGCGTCTCGTTGCGATGACGGGCGACGGCACCAACGACGCACCGGCGCTCGCGCAGGCCGACGTGGCGGTCGCGATGAACACCGGCACGCAGGCGGCGAAGGAAGCCGGCAACATGGTCGACCTCGACTCGAACCCGACGAAGCTGATCGAGATCGTCGAGATCGGCAAGCAGATGCTGATGACGCGCGGTTCGCTCACGACGTTCTCGATCGCGAACGACATCGCGAAATACTTCGCGATCATCCCGGCCGCATTCGTGACGACCTATCCGCAACTGCGCGTGCTCGACATCATGCATCTGACGTCGCCGGCGTCGGCCATTCTGTCCGCGGTGATCTTCAACGCGCTGATCATCGTCGCGCTGATTCCGCTCGCGCTGAAGGGCGTGACCTATCGGCCGCTCGGCGCCGCGTCGCTGCTGCGCCGCAACCTGCTGGTCTACGGCCTCGGCGGCGTGCTGCTGCCGTTCCCGTTCATCAAGCTGATCGACATGACGCTCGCCGCGCTCGGCTGGGCCTGAGCCGGCCGTCCTTGAAGGAACCATCATGAAATCGTTGATTCGCCCGCTCGTCGTGCTGTTCGTCATCCTGACCGCCGTGACGGGGCTCGCTTACCCGGCCGTGATGACCGTGTTCGGTCAGGCCGTGTTCCCGTCGCAGGCCAACGGCAGCCTGATCGAGCAGAACGGCAAGGTCGTCGGCTCCGCGCTGATCGGCCAGTCGTTCGACGCGCCGAAGTATTTCTGGGGCCGGCTGTCGGCCACCGCGCCGATGCCGTACAACGCGGCCGGCTCCGGCGGCTCGAACTTCGGCCCGCTGAACCCGTCGCTCGCCGACCAGGTGAAGGCGCGCATCGCCGCGCTGCGCGAGGCGGGCACCGACCTGTCGAAGCCGGTGCCGGTCGACCTCGTGACGGCGTCGGCGAGCGGCCTCGATCCGGAGATCACGCCGGCCGCGGCCGCGTACCAGGTCGAGCGCGTCGCGAAGGCGCGCAACCTGGCGCCGGACGCGGTCGCGCAACTCGTCGCCGCGAACACGGCGGGCCGCCAGTTCGGCGTGCTCGGCGAGCCGCGCGTGAACGTGCTGAAGCTGAACCTCGCGCTCGACGCGGCGCAGGCCGCGCACTGAGCGTGCGGGCGTGCGGGCTCCCCGGCGCGGCTGGCTGCGCGCCGGGCCCGACTTCGTTTCGACGGCGCGCGCGCCGTCTTTGCCTTTTGCGGCGATTTGGAACCACAATGGCTGTATCTCGCGCGCCATCCGGCGCGTCGCCCTTCTGACGCATGAACCGCCCCGATCCCGACCAACTCCTCGACAAGCTGCAGCGCGATGAAGAAAAGCAGCGGCGCGGCCAGCTCAAGATCTTCTTCGGCGCGTCCGCCGGCGTCGGCAAGACCTACGCGATGCTGCAGGCCGCGCGTCAGCGCCGGCAGGAAGGCGTCGACGTCGTCGTCGGCATCGTCGAGACCCACGGCCGCAGTGAAACCGCCGCGCTGCTCGACGGCCTCGACGTGCTGCCGCCGGCTCGCATCGACTATCGCGGCCGCACGCTCGCCGAATTCGATCTCGACGGCGCGCTCGCGCGTGCGCCGCAACTGATCCTCGTCGACGAGCTCGCGCATTCGAACGTGCAGGGCGCTCGGCACCTGAAGCGCTGGCAGGACGTCTACGAGCTGCTCGACGCGGGCATCGACGTGTATACGACCGTCAACGTCCAGCACCTCGAAAGCCTGAACGACGTGGTCGGCGCGATCACCGGCATCCGCGTGTGGGAGACCGTGCCCGACCGCGTGTTCGACGCGGCCGACGAAGTCACGCTCGTCGACCTGCCGGCCGAGGAATTGCTCGAGCGGATGCGCGACGGCAAGGTGTATCTCGCGCAGCAGGCCGAGCGCGCGGTGCGCAACTTCTTCCGCAAGGGCAACCTGATCGCGCTGCGCGAGCTCGCGCTGCGGCGCACGGCCGATCGCGTCGACGCGCAGATGCGCGAGTACCGCGCAGACCGTTCGATCCAGCGCATCTGGCAGGCGCGCGAGCGGCTGCTCGTGTGCGTCGGCCCGGGCGCCGAAGCGCCGACGCTCGTGCGCGCGGCGGCGCGGCTCGCCGCGAGCCTGAAGGCCGACTGGATCGCCGTCTACGTCGAGACGCCGCGCCTGCAGCGGCTGCCCGACGCGCGGCGGCAGCGCACGCTCGACGCGCTGAAGCTCGCGGCCGAGCTCGGCGCGGAGACGGTCACGCTCGCCGGGCCCGACGCGGTCGCCGCGCTGATCGGCTATGCGAAGGTGCGCAACGTATCGAAGCTCGTCGCGGGCGGCTCGCCGAAGGTCGGGCTCGCGCGCCGCTTCGCGCGGCCGTTCGGCGAGCAGTTGGCGGAGCGCGCGGGCGACGTCGACCTGATGCTGATCCGTGCGTCCGCGAGCGACGAGACGCGCGCCGCGCCGCTCGACGCGCGGGCGCGCGACTGGCGCGACGCGTTCGCGCAGTTCGGCACGCACCGTTCGCCGCCGCGCCACTACGCGTATGCGGCCGCGATCTGCGCGGCGATCACCGTCGTCGCGAGCGTCGTGTCCGGGCGGCTCGACCTCACGAACCTCGTGATGCTGTACCTGCTCGGCGTGGTGTTCTCGGCGGTGCGGCTCGGCCGCGGCCCGGGCGTGCTGCAGTCGTTCCTGTCGGTGGCCGCGTTCGATTTCTTCTTCGTGCCGCCGCGCATGTCGTTCTCGGTCAGCGACACGCAATACCTGCTGACCTTCTTCGGGATGCTGCTGACGTCGCTCGTGATCAGCCACCTGACGTCGACGCTCACGCGCCAGGCGAGCGTCGCGCAGCGCCGCGAGCGCCGCACCGGCGCGATCTACGCGATGGCGCGCGAGCTCGGCGCGGCGCTGACGACCGAGCAGATCGTCGAGATCGGCAGCCGTCACGTGGGCGAGGTGTTCCGCGCGCGCGTCGCGTTCCTGCTGCCCGACAGCGCGGACCAGGTGCGGCAGAAGATCGAGGAGCCCGACGCGGCCGTCACGCTGACGGGCGCGGAGCTCGACAGCGACGTCGGCCAGTGGGTGTACGACCAGCAGAAGCCGGCCGGGCGCGGCACCGATACGTTGCCGGCGACGGCCGCGCTGTACCTGCCGCTGAAGGCGCCGATGCGCACGCGCGGCGTGCTCGCGGTCGCGTCGCGCGAGCCGCGCGAGCTCGAGGTTCCCGAGCAGCAGCGAATGCTCGACGCATTCGCCGCGCAGATCGCGCTCGCGCTCGAACGCGTGCACTACGTCGAGATCGCGCGCGACGCGCTCGTCAACATGGAATCCGAGCGGCTGCGCAACTCGCTGCTGTCGGCGATCTCGCACGACCTGCGCACGCCGCTCACGACGATCGTCGGCTTCTCGTCGATGCTCGCGAACGGGCGCGCGGCCGCGCAGGCCGGCGACGCCGCGGCGGCCGGGCGGCTCGCGCAGCGCGAGGGCGAACTCGTCGACGCGATTCACGACGAGGCGCTGCGCATGACGGGCATCGTCACGAACCTGCTCGACATGGCGCGGCTGCAGGCCGGCAGCCTGCAGCTCAAGCGCCAGTGGTCGCTGCTCGAGGAAACCGTCGGCGCCGCGCTCGCCGCGTGCCGGCGCGTGCTCGCGCGCCATCCCGCGCACGTCGCGCTGCCGGCCGACCTGCCGCTGCTGCAGATGGACGCGGTACTGATGGAGCGGCTGTTCACCAACCTGTTCGAGAACGCGGCGAAGTACACGCCGCCCGATACGTCGCTCGACATCGGCGCGGAGCGCGTGACCGACGACGGCCATCCTTTCGTGCGCGTGCACGTCGACGATCACGGCCCGGGCCTGCCGGCCGGGATGGAAGTGCGCATCTTCGACAAGTTCACGCGCGGCGAGAAGGAATCGGCGACGCCGGGCATCGGGCTCGGCCTCGCGATCTGCCGCGCGATCGTCGAGGCGCACGGCGGTAAAATCGGCGCGCTCAACCGCACCGCGCCCGACGGCCGCGTGACGGGCGCGCGTTTCTGGTTCACGCTGCCGGTCGACACGCCGCCGGCGGCACCCGCCGTGCCCGACGACGAATCCGACCTGCCGGACGCATCGCCCCCATCCGAGTCATTGCCCGACCATGAGTGAACCCACCCTGACCGTCGTCCTGATCGAGGACGAAAAGCAGATCCGCCGCTTCGTGCGCGCCGCGCTCGAGGAGGAGGACATCGCGGTGTTCGAAGCCGAGACGGGCAAGCAGGGGCTGATCGACGCGGCGACGCGCAAGCCCGACCTCGTGATCGTCGATCTCGGCCTGCCCGACACCGACGGCCTCGACGTGATCCGTGAACTGCGCGGCTGGTCCGAGGTGCCGGTGATCGTGCTGTCCGCGCGCACGCAGGAAGAGGAGAAGGTGGCCGCGCTCGACGCGGGCGCCGACGACTACCTGACCAAGCCGTTCGGCGTGTCCGAACTGCGCGCGCGGATTCGCGCGCAACTGCGCCGGCGCAACCAGGGCGGCGCGAACGAGTCGCCGAAGGTGACCTTCGGCGGCGTGACCGTCGATCTCGCGCTGCGCCAGGTGTGGCGCGACGACGCGATCGTGCACCTGACGCCGCTCGAATACCGGCTGCTCGCGACGCTCGTGCGCCACGCGGGGCGCGTGCTCACGCACCGGCAACTGCTGCGCGACGTGTGGGGCCCGTCGCACGTCGAGAGCCATCATTACCTGCGCATCTACATGGCGCATCTGCGCCAGAAGCTCGAGGCCGATCCCGCGCAGCCCGAGCACATCGTCACCGAGACGGGCGTCGGCTATCGGCTCGTCGGCGCCGTGTGACGGACGGGGCGCGGCCAAGCATGCGGCCGCGGCGTCGCGCCCCGGCAGGGTTGCGCCGGCGCGACAGCCTCGCGATGGGCGTCGGCCTTGCACACCGGCTGCGCAATCCCCGCTATCCTGACCGTTCCGCGAACCAAATCGAGGAGCGTGCAATGTCCGTCCGTCTGGTCGTCATCTGTGCGCTGGCGCTCGCTGCGCCCGGCGCGTTCGCCCAGCCGCTGCCGCCCGGGCAGCCGCCCGCGCAGCACCCGCCCGCGCAGGCGGCGCTGGCCAATCCCGCGTCGGTCAACTGCGAGAAGCTCGGCGGTCGCCACGTAATCCGCAACCTGTCGAGCGGGCAGGTCGGCATGTGCGTGTTCAAGGACGGCCGCGTGTGCGAGGAATGGGCGCTGTACCGCGACGACCGCTGCGTCGGCGGCGGCGCGCCGAAGCGCGTGGCGAACTGACCGCGTCCGGCCGGTCGCGCCCCGTATCGGCCGCCGTCGTGCCCGGCCGCCGGCAGGCCTGTAAGCCGCTTGTTATACTCGGCGCCGCCCGGGGACGACCCCGGGTCATTCGCTTCAACGGGGACGGCCCCATCCGATACGGAGTACGTCGAGATGGCGTGGGTATGGTTGTTGATCGCCGGTTTGCTGGAAGTGGCCTGAGCGGCCGGCTTGAAATCGTCGGACGGCTTCACGAAACTCGGTCCGTCGGTGTTCACGATCGTGACGGCGCTGGCCAGCTTCGGGCTGCTCGCGGTCGCGATGCGCCAGTTGCCGCTCGGCACCGCGTACGCGGTGTGGACGGGCATCGGCGCGGTCGGCGCGTTCGTGTTCGGCATCGTGATGCTGGGCGAGGCGCTGACCGTCGCCCGCGTCGCCAGTGCGGCGCTGATCGTCGCGGGGCTGGTCGGCCTGAAATTGTCGTCGGCCGCCTGACGACGGACTCCGCGGCGCGCATGCGCCCGCGCGCCGCCCCGCACTGCGGAATTGCGCCGGTCGCCCGTCCAGCCTGTCTATAATGGAATGTATTCGGGCCTGAATCCCGTCGTGCTGCGCGCGGCACGCGGTGCCGGTCGCCACGCGCCGCGCGGCCGGTCTGTCCGATCCGATCAATCGGCAAAACGCACGGAAAGTGCAAGGAGAGGGCCATGATCGAAGCCATTTCGCTCGGCGCGGGACTCGCGTGGGCGAGCGGCCTGCGCCTGTACCTGACGGTGCTGATCGCCGGCGTGCTGGCGCGCTTCGGCTGGCTCCATCTGCCCGACACGCTGGCCGTGCTGATGTCGCCGTGGGTCATCGGCGCCGCGGCCGTGCTCGCCGTCACCGAATTCCTGGCCGACAAGATTCCCGCGTTCGACTCGCTGTGGGACGCCGTGCATACCTTCATCCGCATCCCGGCCGGCGCCGTGCTCGCGGCCGGCGCACTCGGCCATGCCGATCCGACCATGCTGGCGGTCGCGGGGCTCGCCGGCGGCTCGCTCGCCGGCGCCGCGCACGTGGCGAAGGCTGGCACGCGCGCGCTGATCAACCTGTCTCCCGAACCGATTTCGAACTGGATTGCGTCGTCGACCGAGGACGGTCTCGTGGTCGGCGGGCTCGTCCTCGCGTTCTTCGTTCCGCTCGCGTTCCTCGTGCTGCTTGCCGCGTTCATCACGGCGTCGGCGTGGGCGCTGCCGCGCCTGTGGCGGGGCGTGTCGGGCGGTTTTCGCGGGATGGCTAACCACATGGTGTCGCGGCTCAACTCGATCGGAGGGAAGCGCGATTGAAGGGGCCGCAACACGCGGCGCAGCCGCCGGCCGGGCACCCCGGCCATGACGGGCGCACGCATGCCGGCCGCTTCGGCCTGCGCGACCTGATCCACCAGGCTGCCCGGATGACCGCGCGCGACTGGCGCGCGGGTGAATTGACGCTGCTGGTCCTCGCGCTGGTGCTCGCGGTCGCGGCGCTGACGAGCGTCGGCTTTCTCGCCGATCGGCTGCGCCAGGGCCTCGAGCGCGACGCGCGCCAGATGCTCGGCGCCGATTTCGTCGTGCGCGCCGATCGCCCCGTCGATCCGTCGTTCGACCGCCAGGCGCGCGCGCTCGGCCTGCGTACCGCGACGACCGCCATCTTCCCGAGCATGATCGGGTCCGCCGCGCGCGGGCAGGCCGCCGACGCCGCGCCGTCGCGCCTCGCGGCCGTGAAGGCCGTGTCGCCCGGCTATCCGCTGCGCGGCGCGGTCGAGATCCTGCCGGCCGGTGCGACCACTGCGCAGAAGGCGTCCGCGATCCCCGCGCCGGGCACCGTATGGGCCGACCCGTCGCTGCTCGACGCGCTGCACCTGAAGGCCGGCGATACGGTGCGCGTCGGGCTGCGCACGTTCACGGTCGCCGCGGCGATCACCCGCGAACTCGATCGCGGCTTTTCGTTCGTCAATTTTTCGCCGCGGCTGATGATGCGCGCGGACGAGCTCGCCGCGACGGGGCTCACCGGCTACGGCAGTCGCGTCACATACCGGCTGCTGGTCGCCGGCGACGCAGCGGCCGTCGCGCGCTTCGAAACCTATGCGCACGCGCGCGTCGACGGCGGGAAACTGCGCGGCGTCGGGCTCGAGTCGTTGCAGGAGGGGCAGCCGCAGGTGCGGCAGACGCTGGATCGCGCGCGCCACTTCCTGACGCTCGTCGCGTTGCTGACCGCGTTGCTCGCGGCTGTCGCGATCGCGATGGCCGCGCAGCGCTACATGCGGCGTCATCTCGACGGCTGCGCGACGATGCGCTGCCTAGGCGTGAGCCGCCGCACGCTCGGCGCGTTGTTCGCGCTCGAATTCATCGGCGTCGGCATCGTGTCGGGCGCCGCGGGCGCAGTGCTCGGCTACGGTGGCCACTGGGCGCTGCTGGCCGCGCTCGGCAGCCTGATCGACGTCGCGCTGCCGCCGCCCACGTTGTGGCCGGCGCTGATCGGCATGGGCGCCGCGCTCGTGCTGCTGCTCGGTTTCGCGCTGCCGCCGCTCGTGCCGCTCACGCGCGTGCCGCCGGTGCGCGTGCTGCGGCGCGAGTGGGGCGACGCGTCGCGCACCGCGTGGGCCGCGTATGCGGTCGGCGTCGTGCTGTTCGCGGGGTTGCTGATCGTGGCCGCCGGCAACCTGAAGCTCGGCCTGATCGTCGCGGGCGGCTTTGCCGGCGCGCTGGTCGGGTTCGCGCTGATTGCCCGGCTCGTGCTGTTCGCCGCCGCGCGCGCGGTGCGCAATGCGCGCGTGGCCGCGGGCGTCGGCTGGCGTTACGCGCTGGCGTCGCTGCACCGGCGCGGCACGGCCAGCGCGCTGCAGATCACCGCGCTCGCGCTCGGCCTGATGTGCCTGCTGCTGATCGCGATCACGCGCAACGACCTCGTGGCGGGCTGGCGGCAGTCGACGCCGCCCGATGCGCCGAACCAGTTCCTGATCGACATCCAGCCTGACCAGCGCGCCGATGTGGCCGCCTATCTGGCCGCGCACGGCGTGCGCGACGCGGTGCCCGCGCCGATGGTGCGCGGCCGCCTCGTCGCGATCAACGGCAAGCCGGTGAATCCGGACGCGTACCCGTCGGAAGAGGCGCGCCGGCTCGTCGATCGCGAATTCAACCTGTCGTATACGACCGAGCTGCCGTCCGACAACCGAATCGTCGAAGGCGACTGGTTCGGCGCCGCGGCCACGCCGCAGATCTCGATCGAAGCCGGCCTCGCGAAGACGCTGAACGTGAAACCGGGCGACACGCTGCGCTTCGACGTGACGGGGCTGACGGTCGACGCGCCGATCACGAGCGTGCGCAAGCTCGACTGGGGCTCGTTCCGCGTCAACTTCTTCGTGCTGATGCCGCCGCCGGTGCTGAAGGATTTCCCGGCCGTCTACCTGACGAGCTTCCATCTGCCTGCATCGAACGCCGCGCTGCTCGATCCGCTGATCGCGCGCTACCCGAACCTGACCGCGATCGACGTCGCGCCGATCCTCGCGCAGTTGCAGCGGATGATGCTGCAGGTGGTCGGCGCCGTGCAGTTCCTGTTCGCGTTCACGCTCGCGGCCGGCGTGCTCGTGCTGTACACCGCGCTCGCCGGCTCGCGCGACGAGCGCGTGCGCGAAGCCGCGCTGCTGCGCGCGCTCGGCGCGTCGCGCGCGCAGGTCAACGCGGTGCAGCGCGCGGAGTTCGTCGTGGTCGGCGCGCTGGCCGGCGTGCTCGCGTCGGCGGGCGCGATCGCGGTCGGCTGGGTGCTCGCGTCGCGCGTGTTCGACTTCCAGCTCGCCGTCGATCCGTGGCTCGTGCCGGCCGGCATCGCGGCCGGCGTCGTCTGCGCCGGTGCGGCCGGCTGGCTGAGCCTGCATAATGTGTTGCGGCGCCCCGCGCTGCAGTCGCTGCGCGACGCGTGAGCGTCGCCCGCGGCCCCGAAGATCCCGTTTTCCGACTATCCGTATGACCGATGTGAATGACGATGCGCCGTCGCAGCCGACGGCGTTCGAGCTCGTGGGTGGCGAAGCCCGCGTGCGCGAAATGGTGGACCGCTTCTACGACCTGATGGACCTCGAGCCCGAGTTCGCGCAGATTCGCGCGCTGCATCCGCCGTCGCTCGACGGTTCGCGCGACAAGCTGTTCTGGTTCCTGTGCGGCTGGCTCGGCGGCCCCGACCACTACATCAGCCGGTTCGGCCATCCGCGGCTGCGCGCGCGGCATTTGCCGTTCCCGATCGCGTCGGTCGAGCGCGACCAGTGGCTGCGCTGCATGGCGTGGGCGATGGAGGATGTCGGGCTGCCGGAGCCGCTGCGCGAGCGGCTCATGCACTCGTTCTACGACACGGCCGACTGGATGCGCAACCGGCCCGGTTGATCGACCGGTACGCCGCTGCCCGCGCGCGGGACGATCTGCGTCTGGGCGCACGTGCGGGCCGGCGTGACACTGGCCGTTTCCTCCATCGACACGAGGCTCATCCCGATGACGACACAGGCGCTGTTTCGCGAAGACGCGTACCTGATGCAATGCGACGCGATCGTCGAGGCCGTCGGCGACGACGGCATCCGGCTCGACCGCACCGTGTTCTATCCGCTCGGCGGCGGCCAGGCGGGCGACACCGGCACGCTGACGCTGCCCGACGGCAGCACGATCGCGATTGCCGATACGCGCAAGGCGAAGTTCGACGGCGCGACGCCCGACGACGCCGTGCACGTGCCCGCGCCGGGCCAGGACGCGCGCGTCGCGACGCTGGCCCCCGGCACGCGCGTGGTCGCGGCGATCGACTGGCAGCGCCGCCACCGGCACATGCGCCTGCATACGGCCGCGCACCTGATGTGCGCGGTGCTGCCGTACGCGGTCGACGGCTGCAGCGTGACGGCCGACTACGTGCGGCTCGATTTCGCGACGTCCGACGCGATCGATCGCGACGACGTCGAGCGGCGCCTCGCGGGTTTCGTCGCCGGCGCGCATCCGGTCACGACCGAATGGATCACCGACGACGAGATGGCCGAGCGGCCCGAACTCGTCCGCACGATGAGCGTGAAGCCGCCGATGGGCCTCGGCCGCGTGCGGCTGCTGCGCATCGAGAACGTCGACCTGCAGCCGTGCGGCGGCACGCACGTGCGCAACACGTCCGAAATCGGCGGGCTGCGGGTCGCGAAACTGGAAAAGAAGAGTGCGCGCACACGGCGCCTCGTACTGGAGTTTGCATGACGATCGATACCGGGAAAGCGGGCGCGGCGGCGCTCGATCCGCAGGCACGGGAGATTCTCGATTTCTGGTTCGGCGAGCCCGGCTCGGCCGAGTTCGGGCAGAACCGCAAGGTCTGGTTCAACGGCGGCGCGGCGTTCGACGACGTGCTGCGCACGCGTTACGGCGCGCTGCTCGACGCTGCATGCGACGGCGCGTGCGATCACTGGGCCGATTCGCCGTCGGGCGCGCTGGCGTTGATCGTCGTGCTCGACCAGTTCTCGCGCAACATCCATCGCGGCACGCCGCGCGCGTTTGCCGCCGATCCGAAGGCGCTCGCGCTGGCCCGCCGCGTCGTCGCGGCCGGCTGGGACGCGCGGTTGCCGAGCGGGCATCACCGCGCGTTCGCGTATCTGCCGTTCGAGCACGACGAGTCGGTCGAGAGCCAGCGCGAGGCCGTGCGCCTGTGCGCGGGCATCCGCGACGAGGCCGGGTGCGAGCGCTACCACCGCTACGCGTTGCTGCATGCGGCGGTCGTCGAGCGCTTCGGCCGCTTTCCGCACCGGAACGCGATTCTCGGTCGCGCGTCGACCGACGAGGAAGCGGCGTTTCTGCGGGAGCCGGGCTCGTCGTTCTGACGATCCGTTCGTTGGCGAGATGAAGGAGCGGGGCGGCGAACCCACGACGCTTGCGGGTTGCCGGTATTGCAGCGCAGGCTGCGCAGCGCTCGAATGGACGAGCGCGGCCCGTGCCGAAGAAGAAAGCGAAGGCGGGCAGGGCAGCGCATCGCGCCGCCCTGTGTTACTGCGGGTGCTGTTCGGGCGTGCGCACGTAGACGCGCAGCAGCTCCTCGTTGTCGCCCGGGCGGGCGCCGGTCCAGAACAGCTTCCATTCGTCGCCGGGCGCCGGATCGACGGCCCGCACGCCCTGCACGATCATCCACGTGCAGCGCGTCGTCTTCGCGTCGTCGATCGGCGTGTGCTGGATGCCGGAGAAGTAATACAGCATCGGCGCTTCCGATTCGCCGAGCCCGTGCAGGCTCGCCATGCAGTCGCCGTCGTTCCATTCGAGCGCGAGATGCGCGTTCAGGTCGTCGAACACCGACCGGTAGCTCTTCGCGACGTCGAGCCACGGCAGCAGCAGCGTATAGATGAGCCCCCACGCGACCAGCGCGCCGGCACCCCACGACAGCGCGCCGCGCCACAGGCCCGTCGTGCGCAGCTTCGGCAGCAGCGTCAGCCAGCCGACCGTCAGCGCGAGCGCGCCGGTCACGAGCGCGGGCTGGATCGGCATCGTCCAGTCGAGCGGCAGCCAGCGGCCGAGCAGTGCGAGATCGGCGCGCGACGCGGCCGGATCGGCCATCACCGCCCAGATCGCCCACGCGAGCACGACCACCATGCCGAACAGGATGCGGCTCAGGTAATCCCACGCGAGATGCAGCCGGCGCGGCAGGCGGTCGATCGCCTGCGCGGCGACCAGCGCGAGCGGTGCGAAGAACGGCAGGATGTAGAGCTGGCGCGACGTCGCGGACACCTGCAGTACCACGAGTCCGATGCCGGCGAACAGCACGGGCAGCGCGATGCGCGGCGTACGCCAGTCGCGCCATGCGCCGCGGGCGAGCGCGACGATCGCGAGCGGCGCGACCGGGAAGCCGACGAGCAGGAACGCGCGCAGGATGAAGAACGGCTTGTCGTTTTCGGCGCCCAGTTCGGGAACGGAGAAGCCGAAGAAGCGGCCGACGTTGTTGTCCCAGAACCACGTCATGAACAGCGTTTCCGAGCGCAGGAACAGCGCGGTCGGCCAGATCAGCGCGAACGGCGCGAACACGAGCGCGGCGACGCCGAGCGCGCGTGCGAACGAGCGGGTGCGGCAGGCCGGGTAGAGCACCAGCGTGCAGACGAGCGTGGCCGCGAACACGAGCGGCACGAACAGCCCCTTCGCCATCAGCGCGATGCCGACGCCCGCGCCGAAGATCGGCGCGGCCCAGCGGCCGGCCGGGTGCGCCGGCAGCCCGTGACGCATCGGCTGCGCACGCGCGACGTGCTGCATCACGAGTTCCAGCAGCCCGCAGAACGCGATGGCGGTGCCGGCAAACAGCGCGACGTCCGTCATCATGTCGTGCACGTGCTTGATCACGACGAGCGTGCCCGCGCTCAGCACGACCGGGCCGAGCACGCGCAGGTCGAACCCGCTGTCCGCGCGGCTGGCCACGCGGGCCGCGCGCGCGATGAAGCCGAACGCGAGCGCGGCGAACAGGGCGCTCGCGAGGCGCGCCGCGTCGTGCAGCGGCATCACGCGCTGCAGCAGCCACGCGAGGCTGGTCGCGACCCACGCGTAAAGCGGCGGCTTTTCCATGAACGGCAGGCCGGCATTGGTCGGCACGACGAAATCGCCGGTCTCGAGCATGTGCTGGATGATGCCGAACGTATAGGTTTCGTCCTGTTTCCACGGATCGTGCCCGAGCACGCCGGGCAGCGTGTACGCGCACACCAGCGCGGCGACGAACAGCCATGCGCGCCAGCCGAGCAGCAGCGAGCGGTCGCGCAGGGGGCTGATGGCGGCGGGCGAGGCCGCGACGGGCGTGCCGGCGACGTCCAGCGTCGCGATGACGTCGGTATCGGCGGTCGAGCGGGTGTGCGCGGCCGGGGCGGGCACGGACGTGCGTCGCCGGCTGGGCGCTGCGGTTCCAGGCATGGAAAAGATCTCGGGTCGAGTCGAGCCGGTCCGGCGACATGGGCTGGACCGATAAGGGGCTACATCCGGGGTAACGGACAGCGTGTTTGAGACACCTGTCTGAATGGCCGCTAGTAGAGCACGGAATTGTTACGGATGTTTACTGGAAGTGTCACGGAATTGTGGAGATTTGTGGCGCGGTGACCACGGGGCGGTTTCGACCGCCGTATTGTTGCGCCGCGCGTCAGCTTAGCGGCCGCCGCCGACGTCGAGCAGGGCGCCCGTCGTGTAGGACGCCGCATCGCCGAGCAGCCAGACGATCGCCTCGGCGATTTCCTGCGCTTCGCCCGCGCGGCCGAGCGGCGTTTGCGCGCCGAGACGGGCCGCACGGCCCGGCTGGCCGCCGCTTGCATGAATGTCGGTCTCGATCAGGCCCGGGCGCACCGCGTTGACGCGCACGCCGTGCGGGCCGAGTTCCCTGGCCAGGCCGATCGTCAGCGAATCGACCGCGCCTTTCGAGCCTGCGTAGTCGACGTACTCGTTCGGCGAGCCGAGCCGCGACGCGATCGACGACACGTTGACGATCGCGCCGCCGCGGCCGCCGCGGTCGGTGGACAGCCGGCGCGCCGCTTCGCGCGCACACAGGTAGGCGCCGAGCACGTTGGTATCGAACATCCGTCGCAGCCGGTCGACCGGCATGTCGGCGAGCGGCATCGACGGCGCGACGATGCCGGCATTGTTGACGAGCGCGTCGAGGCGCCCGAACTCGGCCGCAACGGTGTCGAACATCGCGACGACGTCCGCCTCGTTCGCGACGTCGCCCGCGACGATGCACGCGCGGCCGCCCGCGTCGCGCACGGCCTGCGCGGTCAGTTCGGCCGCGGCCGCGTCGCGCGCGTAGTTGATGCCGACGTCCCAGCCGCGTTCGGCCGCGAGCACGGCGGTCGCGCGGCCGATGCCGCGGCTCGCGCCGGTGATGAGGACAGCCTTGCGGTCGGACGGTGCGGTCATCGCGTGCGGTTTCCGGTGACGGTTACTTCGCGGCGTCGGGCGCCCACTTGTCGCGGGTGGGCGGCTGGTAGCGGCGCAGCCGCTCGATCAGCGCGACGGGTTCCGACTCGACGCACAGTGCGTCGAAATAGGCCGGCCGCATGAAGCCTTCGTCGACCGTATGGCGCAGCAGCGCGATCAGCGGATCGTAGAACGAATCGATGTTGTAGAGCGCGACGGGCTTGCGGTGATAGCCGAGCTGCGCCCACGTATAGACCTCGAAGAGCTCTTCGAGCGTGCCGGCACCGCCGGGCATCGCGACGAACGCGTCGGAGAGGTCGGCCATCATTTTCTTGCGATGGTGCATGTCGGGCACGACGTGCAGTTCCGACAGCCCCGTATGGCCGACTTCCTTGTCGACGAGCAACTCGGGAATCACGCCGACCGCCCGGCCGCCGGCCGCCATCACTTCGTCGGCGATCACGCCCATCAGGCCGACGCGGCCGCCGCCGTACACGAGCGTGAGGCCTGCCTCGACGAGCGCACGGCCGAACGCGCGCGCGGCATCGGCATAGACGGGTCGCACGCCGGACGACGAGCCGCAGTAAACGCAGACTGCCTTCATTGCTTCGCGTCCTTGGCGGGGGCCTGGCCGGTGGCGACGGGGCCGCCCGCCGGGCGCGGCGAACCGTCGCGCGGCGGCAGGTAATCGGTGAACTGGCGCTTGGGCAGCTTGCCGGACACGAGGTCGTCGAACAACTGGCGCGAACGGCCGCGCAGGTACGGCGCCATGATCGAGATCACGTGCATGCTCACCTGGTGCAGCTCTTCGCGGATCGCGTCCTGGTCGTTGTATTTGCGCGGATGCATCACGTACTGGTACGACAGCCAGTACGTCGAGATCACCGCCATGTTGGTCGCGATGACTTCGATCTCGGCGGGCGTCGCGACCATCTCGGCATCGGAGACGAGCAGCTCGCACATGTCGTGCGCGAAGCGCACCTTGTGGCTGATGATCTGCTTGAAGTGCGTCTCGAGCGTGCGGTTGCGGGCGAGCAGGTCGTTGAGGTCGCGATACAGGAACCGGTAGGTCCACATGAAATCGGCCATGTACTGCAGGTACGACCAGGTTTCGTCGATCGTCGGACGGTGATCTTCGGGGAAGCGCAGCCGCCGTTCGATCTGCTGCTCGAACTGCGCGAAGATGCTGTTGATGATGTCGTCCTTGTTGCGGAAATGGTAGTACAGGTTGCCTGGACTGATTTCCATTTCCTCGGCGATCGTCGTGGTGGTGACGTTCGGCTCGCCGATCTCGTTGAAGAGTTTCAACGACAACTCGAGAATCCGTTCGCGGGTGCGGCGGGGAGGTTTCGCTTCCATGTCGTCCGGCCCTGTGTGTGCCGGACTGGCGGGCGCTGCAATCGATGCTGCGTGATTCGTCCGGCGCGGGTTGCTGTTCTATGTCTAGCGGCCGATTATAAACCGGGGTTTCGCCACGTCGGGGCATTTCGTGATCGCGGCGCCGCGCCGCGCATGGTGCGCCGCCGCATGCGGGCGTGGCGAAAGGCGCCCGGCGGTGGCCTAGAAGCCGAGCCAGCGTGCGACCACCGGCCCGAGCACGAAGCCCCACGTCGTCACGCACGCGAACAGCGCGACCGTCACGGCCGCGCTGCCGAGATCCTTCGCGCGCTTCGACAGTTCGTGGCGCTCGAGCGAGATGCGGTCGATCGCGGCTTCGACGCTCGAGTTCAGCAGCTCGACGATCAGCACCAGCAGCACCGAGCCGATCAGCAGCGCGCGCGACGCGGCCGGCACCGGCGCGAATGCGCCGATCGGCAGCATCAGCGCGGCGAGCGTGAGTTCCTGGCGAAACGCGCTTTCCTCGCGGATCGCGACGCGAAAGCCGTTCAGCGAATGCTTGAGCGCGAACCACGCACGCGTGATGCCGCGATGGCGCTTGTACGGGTTCGGCGGCAGCGGCGCGAGCCGGTCGTCGGGGCCGAGCGGCTCGTGCGGGTGCACGTCCGCATCGGCATGCGGCTCTTCCTCGTCGAACGGGCGGTGCCGTGACGGCGTCGCGGCGGGGGGCGGGATCTTGTCGTTCAGGTCTCGTTTCAAACGGCTGCACCTTCGGCTGGCGAGTACGCGGTCTTCGGCAGCGGCTTCAGATGCGACGCGAACTGCTCGGATGCGGCGCGCCACGAGAAGCGTTCCGCCCACGCGCGCGCAGTCGTGCGTTCGATCTTCAGCGCCTCGAGGCAGGCTTCCTGCAGGTCCTCGTGCATCGCGCCGGCATCGCCCCCGCTGAGCACGTCGATCGGACCCGTGACGGGATACGCGGCCACCGGCGTGCCGCAGGCGAGGGCTTCGAGCAGCACGAGGCCGAACGTGTCGGTGCGACTCGGGAATACGAACACGTCGGCCGCAGCATACACCTTCGCGAGCTCCGTCTGTGACAGCACGCCGAGATAGTTCGCCTCAGGGTAGCGCGACTTCAGTTCCGCGAGCGCGGGGCCTTCGCCCGCGACCCACTTCGAGCCGGGCAGGTCGAGGCGCAGGAACGCCTCGACGTTCTTCTCGATCGCGACGCGGCCCACGTACAGGAAGATCGGCCGCGCGGTGTTGAGCACCTTCGACTCCATCGGCCGGAAGGTGTCGAGGTCGACGCCGCGGGTCCACAGCACGACGTTCGTGAAGCCGAATTTCTCGAGGTCCTGCTTGACGACTGGCGTCGGCGCCATCACCGCGAGCGACGGGCCGTGGAACCAGTGCAGGAACTTGTAGGTCGCCGCCAGCGGGATGCCGAAGCGCGCCTGCACGTATTCCGGGAAGCGCGTGTGGTACGCGGTCGTGTACGGCAGCTTGCGGGCGCGCGCATAGCGCCGCGCGGCGAGGCCGAGCGGGCCTTCGGTCGCGATGTGCAACGCGTCGGGTGCGAACGCATCGATCCGCGCGCGCAGCTTGCGATACGGCAGGATCGACAGGCGGATCTCGGGGTAGGTCGGGCAGGGCACCGTGCGGAACTCCAGCGGCGTCAGCAGTTCGACCCGGTGGCCGAGCGCCGTGAGTTCGCGCGACGTGCTCTTCAGCGTGCGTACGACGCCGTTGACCTGCGGTTCCCACGCGTCGGTGACGATCATGATCTTCATCGCGGCATGTCCTGTAAGTAGGGTTGTGTCAGGCAGCGGCCTTGGCCTTGCGCGACGCGGTCTCGGACGGTGCGGTGCGCATCACCGTCCAGTAGACGATCTTCAATTCGCCTTCCATCGTTTCGACGAGCGCGGACAGGCTTTCGACCCAGTCGCCGTCGTTGCAGTACAGCACGCCGTCGATGTCGCGGATCTCGGCCTTGTGGATGTGGCCGCACACGACGCCGTCGCAGCCGCGGCGGCGCGCTTCGTCGGTCATCACGGTCTCGAACTGCGAGATGAAGTTGACCGCGTTCTTGACCTGATGCTTCAGGTACTGCGACAGCGACCAGTACTGGAAGCCGAGCCGGCTGCGGATCCGGTTGAACCAGCGGTTCAGCACGAGGATCAGCGTGTAGAGCGTGTCGCCGAGGTACGCGAGCCATTTCGCGTGCTGGATCACGCCGTCGAACAGGTCGCCGTGCACGATCCACAAACGTTTGCCTGCGAGCGTCGTGTGGAATGCCTCGCCGCGCACCTGGATGTCGCCGAACGCGAGATCGCAGAACTGCCGCGCGCCTTCGTCGTGGTTGCCGGGGATGTAGACGACCTGCGTGCCCTTGCGCGCCTTGCGCAGGATCTTCTGCACGACGTCGTTGTGCGCCTGCGGCCAGTACCAGCCTTTCTTCAGCTGCCAGCCGTCGATGATGTCGCCGACGAGGTACAGGTATTCCGAGTCGTTGTGACGCAGGAAATCCAGCAGGTAGGGCGCCTGACAGCCGCTCGAGCCGAGGTGGATGTCGGACAGCCAGATGGTGCGGTAGCGATGGGCGGACGGCTCGGGGTCGTCGTGCTGCGTGGTGGGCGCGACGGGCGGCTTGTGCGACACCACGCCGTCGGTTGCGCCCGAGCCGGACAGGAACGCAGTGGCGGCGCGGGCGCCGATGGGATGACGAAACAATGAAGTCGCGGACGTTTTCTGGCCCATGCATGACTCGCGCCGGTTGACATTACCGGCATTCCGCCATGCGGGCGTGACTGTGCCGTGACAGTCACGAGACGTTCTTATTACGACCGTCGAAGGCTGTTTAGCAGTAAATGAGCGGGCGTTGCGTAAGCTGCCGCACTGAACGGTCGGCGCGTGTCCGGCAAGGCCATCCGGCCGGAGGAGGGGGGCGCCGGGCGAGCGGCTTTCGTCTGGTGAATGCGGCGCGTCAGCGCGGTATCGCGACGACGCGCGTACGCGCGATCCGGTCGTGCGGGAACTGGCGGCCGGCGTGCAACCGGGCGGCGCCGGCCCACACGACGATCCATGCGGCGGCGAGCGCGAGCGTGACGGGCACCGACAGGCCGAGGAGCGGGTGCAGCGCGAGCGGCGGCAGGAACCACAGCCAGCCGAGCGCGTAGCGGACGAGCGCGTGGCCGGCGCTCAGCGGCCGGCCGCTCGACGACTCGAGCCGCAGCCGCCAGGTTTTCATCGGCAGCGTCTGGCCGCCGTGCGTCCAGAACCACACGAAATACGCGCCGACGACGAGCGCGATCCACGCGGCAAGCAGATTGTGATGAACGAGGCCGTTGCGTTGCTGCGTCGCGAGGCTGAACGCGAGCCCGGCGAAGAACACGACGCCGAACAGCAGCACGCCTTCGTAGAGCAGCGCGGCGAGGCGCCGCCGCACGGACGGCGCGGCGGCCGGGGGCTCGGGAGCGCGGGCGGTCGCCACGGCCGCTCAGGAGCCCTTGAACAGCGAAGGCGCGTCGGCGGGCGACACCGGCAGGACCGCGGCCGGTGCCGATGAGGTGCCGGACGTGGACGACGCGGGCACCGGCTGCACGACGACGCCCGCCGACGCGGGCGCCGGGGCGGCGGCCGCGCCGCTCGCCGGGTGTTCGTGCGAGTTGACGAGGCGGCGGACGTCACGGTCGGCGACGGTCGGCGGCGCGCTGACGACGCTCGGCCTGCGGCGGCGCTCGGCGGCGGCCAGCCGTTCCTTCTGCTCCTCGGGGAGTTGCTGGTAGGCCTTCCACGCGCGCTCGCGCGCCTGCGCGGACAGCTCCTTCGCGCTCTGGTAGTTCTCGCGCGCGACGCGGCGCTGTTCGGGCGTCATCTTCGCCCATTCGGTCATCCGGTCCTGCAGGCGCTTCTGGTCATCCGGCGACAACTTCGCGAAACGCGATGCGATCTTCAGCCATTTACGCTTGCGGGCGTCGCTGAAGCCGTCCCACTGGTCGGCGAACGGCGCGAGGGCCGCGTGCTGCGCCGGCGTGAGGCGTGCCCACGACAACGGGCCGGCGGCGGCCGGCAGCGGCAGCGGCAGCGGAAGGGGCAGCGGCGGGAGTTCGGTGGTCAGCCCGGTCGCGGTCGACGCGGGCGCGGCGGGGCTGGTGGTCGCGACGGGCGCCGTCGCGGGGGCCGGGTGGAATCGGGGATAGGTGGCGACGTAGGAAACGGCGATCGCGATCACGCATCCGAAAAATACGGCCAGGCCGCGCTTCTGACTCACCCGTGCGATCCCCTCGTTATTGTCTGTTAGTGAGCGCGCGAAAGATACGCGTTGAACCCGTGATCGAGATACGCATTGAGCGGCAGGTCGTCGCTGAGCATCGCCGCGTCGATGTCGGCGAGTTCGGCGGTGCGCTGCATGTCTTCCCAGTACGCGATGCCGACGAGCCCCGCGAGCAGCAACGCGAGCGGCCACGCACGCAGCAGGCGGCGGGCAAACGACGCGTACGGGCGGCCGGCGGGCGGGCGGTTCGCGGGCGTCGGGCCGTAGGCGCCGGCCGCGCCGGCGAAGGCCGGCACGAACACCGGCGCGCTCGCGGGTTCGGGCTTCTTGCGCGCGAGCGCGGCCCGGCGGGCGACGGCCAGCCGGTCGGTGGTCGCGGCCGGCAGCGCGGCCGCGCGCTCGTCCAGCGCGCGGCGCACCTTCAGCGCGAATTCGTGTTCTCGGTTTGCGGAGCTCATAGCGTGATTCCTTTGGCCTTGAGCGCTTGCGCCAGGGTATGAGTGGCTCGCGAGCAGTGCGTCTTGACGCTGCCCTCGGAGCACCCCATTGCGGCGGCAGTCTCGGCGACATCCATATCTTCCCAATAACGCATCAGGAACGCTTCCCGTTGACGCGTCGGAAGCTTCTGGATTTCTTCGTCGATCAGGGCCAGAACCTGCTCTCTTTCGAGGCGGTGCTCGCTGCTCTCGACGCCCGCGTTGTCGTCCGCGGATTCGAGCGTTTCGAGCGGGTCGAAGTCGTCGTCGTCGGTGTTGTTCAGCGACGAGAAGAGCGTCACCCACGTGTTGCGGACCTTCTGCCGGCGGAACCAGTCGTGGATCGCGTTCTGCAGGATCCGCTGAAAAAGCAGCGGCAGCTCGGCGGACGGCCGGTCGCCGTACTTTTCCGCGAGCTTGATCATCGCGTCCTGCACGATGTCGAGCGATGCATCGTCGTCACGTACGGCGTACGCAGCCTGCTTGAACGCGCGCCTTTCGACGCCCGCCAGAAAGTCGGCGAGTTCCTTGTCTGATGCCATTCCGTGAAGGTATGCGCTGCGGCCCGCTGCGTGGTGAAAAAGGTCGAAAAATTTCGTAAAACCCGCGGATGCTATCAAATTTTCATGCGGCTTGGCACCGGGTCGGCCGCCGCACGTTGCGCGCGAACCGCGCGGGCCGGGCGCCGGGCGGCGCGCATGATGCGCTGCGGGATATTTTGCTTGACGGCCCAGCTGCGACCCGCTATTGTCGGCGATTCGCAACATGAAGTGATGGTCTCATTTGAGGCTGGCCCAAGAAGCCCGCCCTTCAAACTGGACGCGCCGCTTGAACCCGAGCCACAAGCCCGGCAGAGAGCACCCGATCAATTTTTTGCCGAAAATTCGAAAGGTCAAAATGAACATGCCCAGCGCGGAATTCTCCACGTCGGAACCCCTTTCCCCTCCCGATAGCGACTCCATCGGCGGTACCGTGCTCATGAAGGCACTGGCCGACGAAAACGTCGAATTCATCTGGGGCTACCCCGGCGGCTCGGTTCTCTACATCTACGACGAGCTGTACAAGCAGGACAAGATTCAGCACGTGCTGGTGCGCCATGAACAGGCGGCCGTGCACGCAGCCGATGCGTATGCGCGCTCCACCGGCAATGTCGGCGTCTGTCTCGTGACGTCCGGCCCCGGTGTCACCAACGCGGTGACCGGCATCGCAACGGCGTACATGGATTCGATCCCGATGGTCGTGATCAGCGGCCAGGTGCCGACTGCCGCGATCGGTCAGGATGCGTTCCAGGAATGCGACACCGTCGGCATCACGCGTCCGTGCGTGAAGCACAACTTCCTCGTGAAGGACGTGCGCGACCTCGCGGAAACCGTCAAGAAGGCGTTCTATATCGCCCGCACCGGCCGTCCGGGCCCGGTGCTGATCGACATCCCGAAGGACATCTCGAAGACGCCGTGCCAGTACGAGCCGGTGAAGAGCGTGTCGCTGCGTTCGTACAATCCGGTCACGAAGGGCCATTCGGGCCAGATCCGCAAGGCCGTGTCGCTGCTGCTGACGGCCAAGCGCCCGTACATCTACACGGGTGGCGGCATCATCCTCGCCGACGCGTCGCGCGAGCTGAACCAGTTCGCGGACCTGCTCGGCTACCCGGTCACGAACACGCTGATGGGCCTCGGCGGCTATCGCGCGTCGGACAAGAAATTCCTCGGCATGCTCGGCATGCACGGCACCTACGAAGCGAACATGGCGATGCAGCACTGCGACGTGCTGATCGCGATCGGCGCCCGCTTCGACGACCGCGTGATCGGCGACCCGGCGCACTTCGCGTCGCGCCCGCGCAAGATCATTCACATCGACATCGACCCGTCGTCGATCTCGAAGCGCGTGAAGGTCGACATCCCGATCGTCGGCGACGTGAAGGAAGTGCTGAAGGAGCTGATCGAGCAACTGCAGACGGCCGAGCATGGCCCCGACACCGACGCGCTCGCGCAATGGTGGAAGGACATCGAAGGCTGGCGCGCGAAGGACTGCCTGAAGTTCGACCGCGAAAGCGAGATCATCAAGCCGCAATACGTGGTCGAGAAGGCGTGGGAGCTGACGGACGGCAACGCGTTCGTGTGCTCGGACGTCGGCCAGCACCAGATGTGGGCCGCGCAGTTCTACCGTTTCAACAAGCCGCGTCGCTGGATCAACTCCGGCGGCCTCGGCACGATGGGCTTCGGCCTGCCGGCGGCGATGGGCGTGAAGATGGCCCACCCGGACGACGACGTGCTGTGCATCACGGGCGAAGGCTCGATCCAGATGTGCATCCAGGAACTGTCGACCTGCCTGCAGTACGACACGCCCGTGAAGATCATTTCGCTGAACAACCGCTATCTCGGCATGGTCCGCCAGTGGCAGCAGATCGAATACAGCAAGCGCTATTCGCATTCGTACATGGATGCGCTGCCCGATTTCGTGAAGCTCGCCGAAGCGTACGGCCACGTCGGCATGCGGATCGAAAAGACTTCGGATGTGGAGCCGGCGCTGAAGGAAGCGCTGCGCCTGAAGGACCGCACCGTGTTTCTCGACTTCCAGACCGATCCGACCGAAAACGTCTGGCCGATGGTACAGGCCGGCAAGGGCATCACCGAGATGCTGCTCGGATCGGAAGATCTGTAACGGCGCGACGCGCGCCCGGCCCGATGCGGCCGCCTTCACGAAGGGCGGTGCGGCACGCGGCGGCGCGCGGCGCGGGTGAATCGACACGGACACATTCTGGAAGAAGCGAACATGAGACACATCATTTCCGTCCTGCTGGAGAACGAACCGGGCGCGCTGTCGCGCGTGGTCGGCCTGTTTTCCGCACGCGGCTACAACATCGAAACCTTGACGGTGGCGCCGACCGAAGACCAATCGCTGTCGCGGCTCACCATCGTTTCCATTGGCTCCGACGACGTGATCGAACAGATCACGAAGCATCTGAACCGCCTGATCGAGGTGGTGAAAGTGGTGGACCTGACCGACGGTGCACACATCGAACGCGAGCTGATGCTGATCAAGGTCCGTGCAGTGGGCAAGGAGCGCGAAGAAATGAAGCGGATGTCGGACATTTTCCGAGGCCGCATCATCGACGTGACCGAAAAGACCTACACGATCGAATTGACGGGCGCGAGCGACAAGCTCGACGCATTCATCCAGGGGCTGGACGCCAGCGCGATCCTCGAGACCGTGCGGACCGGCAGCTCCGGCATCGGACGCGGCGAGCGCATCCTGAAGGTGTGATGCCGACATAGCCAGAAATGGCACGCCGGGTGCGCCGTCATGTCCCGGCCCGCAGTACTCCATCCGAACGAATCATTGAATTTTTTGAATTAGCGAAGGAACCATCATGAACGTTTTCTACGACAAAGACGCCGACCTCTCCCTCATCAAGGGCAAGCAAGTCACGATCATCGGCTACGGCTCGCAAGGCCATGCGCACGCGCTGAACCTGAAGGAAAGCGGCGTGAACGTGACGGTCGGCCTGCGCAAGGACGGCGCGTCGTGGAGCAAGGCTGAAAACGCTGGCCTGTCGGTCAAGGAAGTCGCCGAAGCGGTGAAGGGCGCGGACGTCGTCATGATGCTGCTGCCGGACGAGCAGATCGCCGACGTGTACGCGAAGGAAGTGCACGCGAACATCAAGCAGGGCGCGGCGCTCGCATTCGCGCACGGCTTCAACGTCCACTATGGCCAGGTGATCCCGCGCGCCGACCTCGACGTGATCATGATCGCGCCGAAGGCACCGGGCCACACCGTGCGCGGCACGTACTCGCAAGGCGGCGGCGTGCCGCACCTGATCGCGGTTGCGCAGAACAAGTCGGGCGCGGCGCGCGACATCGCGCTGTCGTACGCGGCGGCGAACGGCGGCGGCCGTGCCGGCATCATCGAGACGAACTTCCGTGAAGAAACCGAAACCGACCTGTTCGGCGAGCAGGCCGTGCTGTGCGGCGGTACCGTCGAGCTGATCAAGGCCGGTTTCGAGACGCTGGTCGAAGCCGGCTACGCGCCGGAAATGGCGTACTTCGAGTGCCTGCACGAACTGAAGCTGATCGTCGACCTGATCTACGAAGGCGGCATCGCGAACATGAACTACTCGATCTCGAACAACGCCGAGTACGGCGAATACGTGACCGGCCCGCGCGTCGTCACGGAAGAGACGAAGAAAGCGATGAAGCAGTGCCTGACCGACATCCAGACGGGCGAGTACGCGAAGAGCTTCATTCTCGAGAACAAGGCAGGCGCGCCGACGCTGCAGTCGCGCCGCCGCCTGACGGCCGAGCACCAGATCGAGCAGGTCGGCGCGAAGCTGCGCGCGATGATGCCGTGGATCGCGAAGAACAAGCTCGTCGACCAGACGAAGAACTAAGCACCGATAGAAGCAAAACGTGCTGTTCCGGCCCTTCGAGTGGAGGGTCGGTATCAAAAAGCCGTCCGAAGGCAGCAGTGCCCCGGGCGGCTTTTGCTATCCTACGGGCTTTGCAATTCACCGAACACCGAACGAACCCATGAACTATCCTCATCCGATCATCGCGCGCGAAGGCTGGCCGTTCATCGCGATTGCAGCCGTCATCGCGCTGTTGATCCACGCCGTCGGGGGCTTCGGCTTCGCGTGGCCGTTCTGGCTGCTGCTCGTCTTCGTCGTCCAGTTCTTCCGCGATCCGCAGCGCCCGATCCCGGCGCAGCCGAACGCGGTGCTGTGCCCGGCGGACGGCCGCATCGTCGCGGTCGAGACCGCGCAGGATCCGTACGCGAACCGCGAAGCGCTGAAGATCAGCGTGTTCATGAATGTCTTCAACGTCCATTCGCAGCGTTCGCCGGTCGATGGCGCGATCAGCAAGGTCGAGTACTTCCCGGGCGCGTTCCTGAACGCGGCGATCGACAAGGCGTCGACCGAGAACGAGCGCAATGCGGTCGTGATCCAGACGGCGAGCGGCAAGACCGTCACGTCCGTGCAGATCGCCGGCCTGATCGCGCGCCGGATCCTCTGCTACGTGCGCGCCGGCGAGCCGCTGTCGCGCGGCCAGCGCTACGGTTTCATCCGCTTCGGTTCGCGCGTCGACGTGTACCTGCCGCTCGGCAGCCGCGCGAAGGTGTCGATCGGCGAGAAGGTCTACGCGTCGTCGACGATCCTCGCCGAGCTCGAACAGTAAGCGGCGGGGCGCACGATGGCCGCATTCAAACCGCGTCGGCCGCGTAACGGCTCCGGCCAGACGCCACGCCCGTTCCGCCGCAACAAGGTGATGGCGCCCGATGCGGCGCCGCTCGAAAGCCGCCGCGCCGCGCGCCAGCGGTTCCTGAAGACGCGCGGCATCTATCTGCTGCCGAACGCATTCACGACTGCCGCGCTGTTCTGCGGCTTCTTCGCGGTCGTGCAGGCGATGAACGTCCGCTTCGAGATCGCCGCGATCGCGATTTTCGTCGCGATGGTGCTCGACGGGATGGACGGGCGCGTTGCGCGCATGACGCATACGCAGAGCGCGTTCGGCGAGCAGTTCGACAGCCTGTCGGACATGGTGTCGTTCGGCGTCGCGCCCGCGCTCGTGATGTACGAGTGGGTGCTGAAGGATCTCGGCCGCTGGGGCTGGCTCGCCGCGTTCGTCTATTGCTCGGGCGCCGCGCTGCGCCTCGCGCGCTTCAACACGAACATCGGCAGCGTCGACAAGCGTTTCTTCCAGGGGCTGCCGAGCCCGGCCGCCGCGGCGCTGATCGCGGGCTTCGTGTGGCTCGCGACCGACAACCGCGTGCCGATGAAGCTTGGCTGGCTGCCGTGGGTCGCGTTCGCGCTGACGATCTACGCGGGCGTGACGATGGTGTCGAACGCACCGTTCTACAGCGGCAAGGCGCTCGACGTGCGGCACCGCGTGCCGTTCGCGGCGATCCTGCTCGTCGTCGTCGCGTTCGTGCTCGTGTCGTCCGATCCGCCGCTGATGCTGTTCTGCCTGTTCGTGCTGTACGGGCTGTCCGGCTACGTGTTCTGGGCCTACCAGGCCATTCGCGGGCGGGCGAACCCGGCGCGCTCGTCGCAGCGCGATCACTGACATCCGCGCGACCTGCGATCTGCCCGGAAACGGCGGCCTCGGGGCCGTTTTCATTTGTCCCTTTTTGCTGGCCGGACCGCGTCGATTCCCGGGCGCCGTCCGATTGCGCGGCCAGCGGAATGTCGCTATAGTCTTTGGCATGACTGCATTTCCCCGCCTCTCCCTCCTTCTAGCCGGTGCGCCGCTACGCGCGCTAGCTTTGGCGCGCCTGCCGCGCTGACCGTTCTCGCCCCCCGTCTCAAGCCTCGTCTGTTGTTGAGCGTCGCCAGCGGTGGCGCGATCTCATTACGTTTGACTTCCGTATAAAAGAGCCCTGGAGCCCCCCATGACAGACAAGCTGATCATTTTCGATACGACGTTGCGTGACGGCGAGCAATCGCCTGGTGCGTCGATGACGAAGGAAGAGAAAATCCGCATCGCGAAGCACCTCGAGCGGATGAAGGTCGACGTGATCGAGGCCGGCTTCGCCGCCAGCTCCAACGGCGACTTCGACGCGATCCACACGATCGCCGGTCTCGTGAAGGACAGCACGATCTGCTCGCTGGCGCGGGCCAACGACAAGGACATCCAGCGCGCGGCGGACGCATTGAAGCCGGCCAACAGCGCGCGGATCCACACGTTCATCGCGACGTCGCCGCTGCACATGGAGAAGAAGCTGCGGATGACGCCGGACCAGGTGTTCGAGCAGGCGCGTCTCGCGGTGCGTTTCGCGCGCAAGTTCACCGATAACGTCGAGTTCTCGCCGGAAGACGGCAGCCGCTCGGACCTCGATTTCCTGTGCCGCGTGCTCGAAGCCGTGATCGCCGAAGGCGCGACGACGATCAACATCGCCGATACGGTCGGCTACGGCGTGCCGGAGCTGTACGGCAACCTCGTGAAGACGCTGCGCGAACGCATTCCGAACTCGGACAAGGCGATCTTCTCGGTGCATTGCCACAACGACCTCGGAATGGCGGTCGCGAACTCGCTCGCCGGCGTGAAGATCGGCGGTGCGCGCCAGATCGAGTGCACGATCAACGGCCTCGGCGAGCGCGCGGGCAACACGTCGCTTGAAGAAATCGTGATGGCCGTGAAGACCCGCAAGGACTACTTCGGCCTCGACGTCGGCATCGACACGACGCAGATCGTGCCGACGTCGAAGCTCGTGTCGCAGATCACCGGTTTCGTCGTGCAGCCGAACAAGGCAGTGGTCGGCGCGAACGCGTTCGCGCACGCGTCGGGCATTCACCAGGACGGCGTGCTGAAGGCGCGCGACACCTACGAGATCATGCGTGCGGAAGACGTGGGCTGGACCGCGAACAAGATCGTGCTCGGCAAGCTGTCGGGCCGCAACGCGTTCAAGCAGCGCCTGCAGGAACTCGGCGTATCGCTCGACAGCGAAGCCGAATTGAATGCCGCGTTCATGCGCTTCAAGGATCTGGCCGACCGCAAGGCGGAGATCTTCGACGAGGACATCATCGCGATCGTGTCCGAGGAATCGGCGCTCGCGCACGAGCAGGAGCACTTCAAGTTCGTGTCGCTGTCGCAGCGTTCGGAAACGGGCGAGCAGCCGCAGGCGAAAATCGTGTTCGCGGTCGAAGGCAAGGAAGTGACCGGCGAGGCGCGCGGCAACGGCCCGGTCGACGCGACGTTCAATGCGATCGAGGGCGAAGTCGGCAGCGGGTCCGAGCTGCTGCTGTACTCGGTGAACGCGATCACGACCGGCACGCAGGCGCAGGGCGAAGTGACGGTCCGGCTGTCGAAGAGCGGGCGGATCGTCAACGGCGTCGGTACCGATCCGGATATCGTCGCCGCGTCCGCGAAAGCGTACATTTCCGCGCTGAACAAGCTGCACTCGAAGGACGACAAGGTCAACCCGCAGCGTTCGTAAGCTGCGCGCGCCGCCGCGCTCGTCAGGCAGCCCCGAAACGCCCCGTGCGGCCCTGCGCCGCCCGGGGCGTTTTTTCATTGACCGCTCATTCGGCGGCCGGCGCGCGGAACAGCCAGCGGCGCGCAGCCGCGCGTGGCGCCGGCTGCCGCCGGCGGAACTCGACCGCGATCCCGCGCCGCGGCGCATCGGCGACGAACGCATCGAGCAGTTCGAGCACGTCGTGATCGATGTAGTCGGCGCGCGTCGCGTCGATGATCACCGCCGCCCGGTCCGGAATGTGGCGCAGGTGGTGCTTGACCTGCACCTTGCCCAGAAACGACACGTCCTTGCGGAACGACAGCAGGAAGTGGTCGTCATGCTGCGCGAGCGTGACGGGGCTCTTCAGGTTCGCGACGGCGACGGCCAGCACGCTGCACGCGAGGCCGAGCGCGATGCCGAACAGCAGGTCGACTGCGAGCACGCCGACGATCGTCGCAGCGAACGGCGCGAACGCGGCCGGGCCTTGCTTCATCACCGAGCGGAACAGCGCCGGTTTCGCGAGCTTCAGACCGGTGTGGATCAGGATCGCGGCCAGGCTCGCGAGCGGGATCAGATTGATCAGGCCGGTGAGCGCGAACACGCTCGCGAGCAGCAGGATCCCGTGCACGATCGCGGACATCCGGCTTTGCGCGCCGGCGTTGACGTTGGCCGAACTGCGCACGATCACCGACGTGATCGGCAGGCCGCCGACCGCGCCCGCGACCAGATTGCCGACGCCCTGGGCCTTCAGTTCGCGATCGGGTTGGGTCGGTCGCCGCTTCGGATCGATCTGTTCGACCGCTTCGAGGCACAGCAGCGTCTCGAGGCTCGCGACGACCGCCAGCGTGATCGCAACCCGCCAGACGTCCGGATTGACCAGGTGCGCGAAGTTCGGGCCGAGCTCCGCATGCTTGAGCGAGGCCGCGAGCGTCGCGAACGAGTCGAATTCGGGCAGCGTGACGCGATGCGCGGCGCCCGGTGCGGCTGACGGTGCGACCATGCCGAGCACGAGCGTCGCGCCGATGCCGACCACGACGACCGCGAGCGGGGCGGGGACCGAACGCACCCATGCGAAGCGCTTGAGTGCCGGCGTGTCCCACGCGATCAGCAGCGCCAGCGACGCAACCGCGATGGCCGTGGCGGCCCATGCGGTCGGCAGCGTCAGCCAGTTCGCAAACGATTGCGAAGCCGTGCCGCCGATACCGAATGCGAACGGAATCTGCTTCACGATCAGCAGCAGGCCGATCGCGGCGAGCATGCCCTTGATGACGGGCGACGGCACGTAGGCGGCGAAGCGGCCGGCGCGCAGCATGCCGAAGCCGAACTGCAGCACGCCGGATAGCAGCACCGCGAGCAGGAACGCGGAGAAGCTGCCGAGCTGCGCGATGCCTTCGACGACGATCACGACGAGGCCGGCGGCCGGCCCGCTGACGGACAGCGACGAGCCGCTCAGCAGCGCGACGACGATGCCGCCGACGATGCCGGACACGAGCCCGGCGAACGGTTCGACGCCGGAGGCATTGGCGATGCCGAGACAGAGCGGCAGCGCGACGAGGAAAACGACGATACCGGCGACGATGTCGCGCGGCAGGGTGGACAGGCGCTCGTTCAGTTTCATGGTTGGGGCGGTTTCGTTGGCGTGGAGGGCAGGGCGCGGGTCAACCGAGCGCGGCGGCGGCAACAGGCTCCGGCTCGGGCTCGGCTTCGGCCGGCGGTGCTGCATA
This sequence comes from Burkholderia sp. BCC1047, assembly GCF_902833155.1. Lineage (NCBI taxonomy): Bacteria > Pseudomonadati > Pseudomonadota > Betaproteobacteria > Burkholderiales > Burkholderiaceae > Burkholderia > Burkholderia sp. BCC1047. The sequence goes on from NZ_CADFEH010000026.1 coordinate 83,543, forward strand.
GCCGGAATCGAGCTCCTTCAGGCGGCCGTCGGCGAGCGAAAAGATCCAGCCGTGCACGAGCGGCGGTCGTTCGCGGCCGCGCACGATCGGCGACGCGCGCAGCAGCCGCACCTGTTCGAGCACGTTCAGCTCGGCGAGGCGATCGGCGGCGGCCAGGTCGTCGAGCCCGTCGAGCGTGTCGCGATGGCGCCGCGCGAGCGCGCAGAGCGGCGCGATGCGGCGCGCGACGTGCGGCAGGTCGGCGGGCGGCGGCAGCAGCGATGCGCGCACGCCGCCACACCCGTAGTGACCGCACACGATCACGTGGTCGACCTTCAGCACCCGCACTGCGTACTCGAGCACGCTGGCGGAATTGTCGTCGTCCGGCTGGAACAGGTTCGCGATGTTGCGATGGACGAACAGCTCGCCGGGCGCGCAGTGCGTGATGGTTTCGGCCGGCACGCGGCTGTCGGCGCAGCCGATCCACAGCACGCGCGGGTTCTGGCCGCGCGCGAGCGCGTCGAAGAAGCCGGGCGTGTGTTCGCGCGTCTCGCGGGCCCAGGCAATGTTGGCAACCAGCATGCTCTTGGGGCGGTTCATGAGGACTCCTTTATGATCAAGAGGAATAAATATCGATCGAAATGGCGCAATTGCATGCTTTCTAAATTGAAAGGTTGGATTTTCGACTGATATTAGGGGTATGCCCTAGCACTCTGGGTGGGTTGAAACAAATTGTTTCAAATTGGCTGGGCGTAGTGCATTGCCTGCACCAGGGCGACGCATGATATGCACTGGATATGCCTATTTATGCGCAAGCCCCGCATGACGGGGTATTCAGCGTATTGCCAGCGAATGTTGACGATCGGAAAAGATTTCCATGTTATTCGCGAGAATAAATAAGGCGGCGGAAAAAAAGAAATGGCCATTCAGCAATAATTCGTGAATGGCCATTGCGACAATTGCGCGTCAATGCGCAATCGGTCAGAACAGCGTGCGGCGATCGGGATCGTGCAGCGGGTCCGGCGTTTTCTGCGTGGTGCGCAGGATGCCCTGCGGATCGAAGTAGAAGCTGTACATCATGTACCAGACGTTGTCCTCGAGATACCGGTACGTCCACACCTCGCGCTTCATCAGCGGAAAGTAGGAAGTCTCGACCGGGCGTCCGAAATTGACGAGGACGTCGGTCTTCGTCCACTTGCCGATCTCCGCGCGATAGAACTCGCTCGGCTGCAGCACCTGGCGCACGTTGACGATCCGGTGGGCCGCATCGACGTCGGCCGCGACCGTGATCTCGCCCATCGGCTGGGTCGGCCACATCAGGCGCTTGCCGCCGCCCGGCAGGTCGTAGATCTCGCGCGGCGGGCCCATGCGCGCGACGATCGCCGACTCGTCCTGACCGGCCTGGTATTGCTGCCACGGTTGCGCGCAACCGGCCAGCAGCGCGGTCGCGCAGGCGACCAGCACCGGCAGGCGCGCGGGAATGCGAGAGCGCATCGGATTCTCCAGAACACGGAAACACGTGCCGTTTTATCACGGACGGCGCGCGATCGCGCATCGGGCGAAAAAAATCGGTGCGGATCGCGCGCTGTCGCGCTTGCGGGCCGCGGGCGCGGCGGCCTATGATCCGCGCTTCTCGGGCAGATTGAAGGGCAGGGTGGCGATGCACGGATGGAAGCGATGCGCGCTCGCGTGGAGCGCGGGGTGGATGCTGGTGTCGTCCGCGTTTGCCGGCGGCGAGCCGGTGCGGATCGCGCTGATCGAAGGGATGTCGGGCCCGTTCGCGAACGCGGGCGCGGCGGTCGAGCGCAACCTGCGCTTCGGCGTCGAGCAGGTCAACGCGGCGGGTGGTGTGAAGCTGCGCGACGGCGCGCACCCGCTCGAGCTCGTCGTGCTCGACAGCAAGGGTAGCCCTGAGGAGGCGCTCGTGCAGTTGCGCGCGGCTGCCGACCGCCATGTCGCCTTCGTCGCGCAGGGCAACAGCTCGGCCGTCGCGGCCGCGCTCGTCGCGGCGCTCGACAAGCTGAACGCACGCGATCCGGACAACCGGATGCTGTTCCTGAACTACTCGGCCGACGATCCGGCGCTGACCGGCGCGCGCTGCAGTTTCTGGCATTTCCGCTTCGATGCACATGCCGGCATGCGGATGGCCGCGCTCGCGGACGTGATGGCGCGCGATCGCGCGTTGCGCAAGGTCTATCTGTTGAACCAGGACTACAGCTTCGGTCACGACGTCAGCACCCTCGCGCGGCAGGCGCTGGCCGCGCGGCGCCCGGACGTGACGATCGCCGGCGACGAATTCCACCCGATCGGCCGGATCAAGGATTTCTCGCCGTACATCGCGAAGATCCGCGCGAGCGGCGCGGACGCCGTCGTGACCGGCAACTGGGGCAACGACCTCACGCTGCTCGTGAAGGCGGCGCGCGAACAGGGGCTGAACGCGAAGTTCTATACGTTCTACGGCAACAGCCTCGGCGCGCCGGCGGCCTTGGGCGACGCGGGTGTCGGCCGCGTCGTGGCGGTGGCCGACTGGCACCCGAACGCAGGCGGCGCCGCGTCCGACGCGTTCTACCGCGCGTTCCGGACCCGTTTCCCGGCCGCGCAGGACGACTACCCGGTGCGGCGGATGAGCCAGATGATCCAGATGCTGGCCGCCGCGATGACCCGCGCGGGTTCGGCTGACCCGATCGCGGTCGCGCGTGCGCTCGAGGGGCTGTCGTTCGACGACGGCTTCCACGCGTCGCGGATGCGCGCGCAGGATCATCAGCTGATCCAGCCCCTTTACGTGATGGAAATGGACAAGGCCGGCACGCCCGGCGTGCGCTTCGACAACGAGGGGTCGGGCTACGGCTTCCGGACGGTGCTCGCGGTGCCGGCGCAACGCACGGAGATGCCGTCGACGTGCTCGATGACGCGCCCGTGACGGGAAGCGCCAAGAACGGCACCGAGTTGTGCTACAATGCGCGCCGGTTGTAAGTCACGGCACGGCCATTCTTCCGTGTCCGCCTGTTCAGTTAGAAAGGAAATCACATGTCTGTTGCAGATATCAAGAAGTCGGAAGTCGTTGCTCAGTTCGCCCGCGGTACCAACGACACGGGGTCGCCCGAAGTCCAGGTCGCACTGCTGACCGCACGTATCGTCGAACTGACGGGTCACTTCAAGACCCACGCGAAGGATCACCACAGCCGCCGCGGCCTGCTGCGCATGGTGAGCCGCCGCCGCAAGCTGCTCGACTACCTCAAGGGCAAGGATGCCGACCGTTACCGCGCACTGATCGAGAAGCTGGGTCTGCGTAAGTAATCGAGGCGATTGCCGCCAGCAAGATGCCTGTGTCAGTCCGCTGATACAGGCATTTTGTTTTTGCGCGGTGCGTAGCGTCACACGCATCGCAGGCGCTCCCGCACGTTCGTACGGGGCCGCCGCCACGACCGATACCGGGGCAGGATTTGTGTCATTCCAGCGCGTCGCTGCCTGAGCGCCGCGCTGGAATGGCATAAAAAACACACCTTGCTCCGGGTGATTCGGTCGGGACGCCGCCGCGCGGGATGGCCGGCGCGGCGAATGAAATGCATGAATACAAAGGAGCAACCATGTCCATGTTCAACAAGGTCGTGAAGGAATTCCAATGGGGCCAGCACAAGGTGCGCCTCGAAACCGGTGAAGTCGCCCGCCAGGCGAGCGGCGCCGTGATCGTCGACGTCGAAGACACCGTCGTGCTGGCAACCGTCGTCGGCGCGAAGTCGGCGAAGCCGGGCCAGGATTTCTTCCCGCTGACCGTCGACTACCTCGAGAAGACCTACTCGGCCGGCAAGATCCCGGGCGGCTTCTTCCGCCGCGAAGGCCGTCCGTCGGAGCACGAGACGCTGACGTCGCGCCTGATCGACCGTCCGCTGCGCCCGCTGTTCCCGGAAGGCTTCTACAACGAAGTCCAGGTCGTGATCCACGTGCTGTCCGTGAACCCGGAAATCCCGGCGGACATCCCCGCGCTGATCGGCGCATCGGCCGCGCTCGCCGTGTCGGGCCTGCCGTTCAACGGCCCGGTCGGTGCCGCGCGCGTCGCATACATCGACAACGCGTACGTGCTGAACCCGACGCGTGACCAGCTCAAGGCATCGAGCCTCGACCTCGTCGTCGCGGGTACGGAGCGCGCCGTGCTGATGGTCGAGTCGGAAGCCGATCAACTGTCGGAAGAAGTGATGCTGGGCGCCGTGGTGTTCGGCCACGAGCAGATGCAGATCGCGATCGACGCGATCCACGAACTGGTGCGCGACGGCGGCAAGCCCGAGTGGGACTGGCAGCCGGCGCCGAAGAACGAGGCGCTGATCGCCCGCGTGACCGAGCTGGCGCAGAACGATCTGCTCGCCGCTTACCAGTTGCGCGACAAGCAGGCGCGTTCGGCGAAGCTGAAGGAAGTCTACGCGGCGACGTCGGCGAAGCTCGAGGAAGACGCGCTGGCGGCCGGTACGGTCGCGGCCGACAAGGCCACGGTCGGCAACGTGCTGTTCGACATCGAGGCGAAGATCGTCCGTTCGCAGATCCTGAACGGCGAGCCGCGCATCGACGGCCGCGACACGCGCACCGTGCGCCCGATCGAGATCCGCACCGGCGTGCTGCCGCGTACCCACGGCTCGGCGCTGTTCACGCGCGGCGAAACGCAGGCGCTGGTCGTCGCGACGCTCGGCACGAAGGGTGACGAGCAGATCATCGACGCGCTCGAAGGCGAATACCGCGAGCGCTTCATGCTCCACTACAACATGCCCCCGTTCGCGACCGGCGAAACGGGTCGCGTCGGCTCGCCGAAGCGCCGCGAAATCGGCCACGGCCGTCTGGCCAAGCGCGCGCTGGTCAAGTGCCTGCCGAGCGCCGACGAATTCGGCTACTCGATCCGCGTCGTGTCGGAAATCACCGAATCGAACGGTTCGTCGTCGATGGCATCGGTGTGCGGCGGCTGCCTCGCGCTGATGGACGCCGGCGTGCCGATGAAGGCGCACGTCGCGGGTATCGCGATGGGCCTGATCCTCGAAGGCAACAAGTTCGCGGTGCTGACCGACATCCTCGGCGACGAAGATCACCTCGGCGACATGGACTTCAAGGTTGCGGGCACGGAGCAAGGTGTCACCGCGCTGCAGATGGACATCAAGATCCAGGGCATCACGAAGGAAATCATGCAGGTCGCGCTCGCGCAGGCGAAGGAAGGCCGCATGCACATCCTCGGCAAGATGACGTCGGCGGTGTCGGGTGCGAACACGCAACTGTCGGAATTCGCGCCGCGCATGATCACCGTCAAGATCAACCCGGAAAAGATCCGCGACGTGATCGGCAAGGGCGGTTCGGTGATCCGCGCGCTGACCGAGGAAACGGGCACGACCATCGACATCTCGGACGACGGCGTCGTGACGATCGCAAGCACGAGCAGCGAAGGCATGGCCGAAGCGAAGAAGCGCATCGAGCAGATCACCGCTGAAATCGAAGTCGGCCAGGTGTACGAAGGCACGGTGCTCAAGCTGCTCGATTTCGGTGCGATCGTGAACCTGCTGCCGGGCAAGGACGGTCTGCTGCACATCTCGGAAATCGTCAACGAGCGCGTGAAGGACATCAACGACTACCTGAAGGAAGGTCAGCAGGTGAAGGTCAAGGTGATCCAGACGGACGAGAAGGGTCGCGTGCGTCTGTCCGCCAAGGCGCTGCTGAATGAAGCAGCGGCGGCAGCGCAGTCGGATACGCCGCCGCAGCAGTAAGCGGACAGGCGGACCAACGGCCGGCAGTGCGAAAGCGTGCCGGCCGTTTTTTCTGTAGCATCGTTGTGCGGCGCAGCAGCGCCGGCGAGGCGCCCGCGCCGTGCGCACGGGCGTGCCATCCGATTCCGATCCTGGAGCGATTCTCACCATGAAAGCCATCGAAATCACCGAATTCGGCGCCCCCGACGTGCTGAAGCTCGCGGAGCGTCCGCGCCCCGAACCGAAGCGCGGCGAGGTGCTGATCAAGGTGGCGGCTTCCGGCGTGAACCGGCCCGACGTGTTCCAGCGCAAGGGCGCCTATGCGCCGCCGCCGGGTGCATCGGATCTGCCGGGCCTCGAGGTCGCGGGCGAGATCGTCGGCGGCGACGTGTCCGATGCGGCGCTGAACCCGTTCGGCCTGAAGCTCGGCGATCGCGTGTGCGCGCTGCTCGCGGGCGGCGGCTATGCCGAATATGCGGTTGCGCCGCTGCCGCAGTGCCTGCCGGTGCCGGACGGCCTCACCGATATCGAGGCCGCCTCGCTGCCCGAAACGTTTTTCACCGTTTGGAGCAACGTGTTCGACCGTGCGCAGCTTGGCGCGGGCGAAGGCGGCGAACAGGAGACGCTGCTCGTGCAGGGCGGCTCCAGCGGCATCGGCGTGACGGCGATCCAGATCGCGCATGCGCTCGGCTTTCGCGTGTTCGCGACGGCCGGCACCGCCGACAAGTGCCGCGCGTGCGAGGCGCTCGGCGCCGAGCGCGCGATCGACTACAAGACCGAAGACTTCGTCGAGGTCGTGAAGTCGCTGACGCACGATCGCGGCGTCGACGTGATCCTCGACATGGTGGCGGGCTCGTACGTGCCGCGCGAGCTGTCCGCGCTCGCGGACGGTGGCCGTCTCGTGCTGATCGCGCTGCTCGGCGGCGCGAAGGCCGAGGTCAACCTGAACGAGATCCTGCGCCGCCGGCTGACGGTGACGGGCTCGACGCTGCGCCCGCGTCCGGTCGAGTTCAAGGCGCGCATCGCCGCGCAGTTGAAGGCGCGCGTGTGGCCGCTGCTGGCCGACGGTCGCATCAAGCCCGTGATCTATCGTGTGCTGCCGGCCGGCGAAGCCGCGCAGGCGCATGCGCTGATGGAAAGCGGCGAGCACATCGGCAAGATCGTGCTCGATTGGGGTACGAACGCGTGACGGCCCGCGCAGCGGGCTTGACATACGCGGTTTGACCGGTTCAAGCCGCGCGCAGTAAAATCGCGGGTTTGCTTCGCCAGATCCAACCTGACGGCCGGGTTCCGGCACGTTAATGACAAGATAGTGACGAGACAGACACGATGTCGAAACAACGAACAAAGCGAGTGATCGGCAACTGGAAGATGCACGGCCGGCTGGCCGGCAACCAGGCGCTGCTGAACGAAGTGGTGCAGGGTGCGGGCGCGGTGGCGGCTGAAACGTCGATCGGCGTGTGCGTGCCGTTCCCGTATCTCGCGCAGGTTCAGGCGCAGCTCGGCGGTGGCCGTGTCGCGTTCGGCGCGCAGGACGTGTCCGCGCACGAGCAAGGCGCGTTCACCGGCGAGGTGGCGGCCGCGATGGTGGCGGAGTTCGGCGCGCAGTATGCGATCGTCGGCCATTCGGAGCGTCGCGCGTATCACGGCGAAAGCAGCGAGACGGTCGCCGCGAAAGCGCAACGCGCGCTCGCGGCAGGCCTCACGCCGGTCGTGTGCGTCGGCGAGACGCTCGACGAGCGCGAGTCGGGTGCGACCGAGCAGGTCGTCGGTGCGCAGCTCGACGCGGTGCTGGCCGTGCTGACGGCTGACGAAGCTGCCCGCATCGTCGTCGCGTACGAGCCGGTCTGGGCGATCGGTACGGGCAAGAGCGCGACGTCGGCGCAGGCGCAGGACGTGCACGCGTTCCTGCGGTCGCGTCTCGCGGCGAAGGGTGCAGCGGACGTGTCCGTGTTGTACGGCGGCAGCGTGAAGCCGGACAACGCGGAAGAGCTGTTCGCGCAGCCGGACATCGACGGCGGCCTGATCGGCGGCGCGTCGCTGAAGGCGGAAGATTTCCTGGCGATCTGCCGGGCCGCGCGTTGAGCGGTCCGAGATCGAATTGAACCATGACGGCGGCCGGTCGGTCCGGTCGCCCGATCCAATCGGGTGGGTGTGATGCTGTTATTCAAGACGTTGATTATTGTGGTGCAGGTACTGTCTGCGCTCGGTGTGATCGGGCTCGTGCTGCTGCAGCATGGCAAGGGTGCCGACATGGGCGCCGCGTTCGGCAGCGGCGCGTCGGGCAGCCTGTTCGGTGCGACGGGCTCGGCGAACTTCCTGTCGCGCACGACGGGCATTCTCGCGGCGATCTTCTTCGTCGCGACGCTCGCGCTGACGTACCTCGGTTCGTACAAGTCGACGCCGTCGGCAGGCGTGCTCGGCACGGCAGTGACCGCGCCGGCATCGGCGCCCGCCGCATCGGCGCCGGCTGTCGCGGCGTCCGCCGCAGCCGGTTCGGCCGCAAGCGCGCCGGGCCAGGATGTCCCGAAATAAAAAGTTAATTTTTTTGCGGTTGTGCGTTGAACAAATCCGGAACTCGGGTTAGAATTTAATTCTTGAAGCGATTCGCGGGAACAAGCAGCACAACCCGAGTTGCATGCAGTGCCGACGTGGTGAAATTGGTAGACACGCTATCTTGAGGGGGTAGTGGCGAAAGCTGTGCGAGTTCGAGTCTCGCCGTCGGCACCAAAGTTACTCAATGCCAGCCGCTTCTAGTGGCTGGCATTTTTCATTTCTGGGGTGGGCTTGCGGTTGTCTTGCGATCGCCTGTACTCCGAAATGATTCCTTCCGCCGGAAGTGGTATTCTCCGGACGCTCAGAACCAACCGATAGAGGATTGCCTTGAACCTCGCAGCCTATTACCCCGTCTTGTTGTTCCTCCTCGTGGGCACTGGTTTAGGTATAGCGCTGGTCAGCATCGGCAAGCTCCTTGGTCCCAACAAGCCGGACGTCGAGAAGAACGCACCGTACGAGTGCGGCTTCGAAGCCTTTGAAGACGCCCGGATGAAGTTCGACGTTCGGTATTACCTCGTCGCCATCCTGTTCATCATCTTCGATCTCGAAACCGCATTCCTGTTCCCGTGGGGCGTCGCGCTCCGGGACATCGGCTGGCCGGGTTTCATCGCAATGATGATTTTTCTGCTCGAATTCCTGCTGGGCTTTGCCTATATCTGGAAGAAAGGCGGCCTCGACTGGGAGTGATGGGTTAATCGCCGGTTTGCATGGGCGGCCACGCTCGGTCGCTCGTCTGGAGTGGAAAGCAAATGAGTATCGAAGGGGTCTTGAAGGAAGGGTTTGTCACCACGACGGCTGACAAGCTGATCAACTGGACGCGTACCGGCTCGCTGTGGCCGATGACGTTCGGGCTCGCGTGTTGCGCCGTCGAGATGATGCATGCGGGTGCGGCCCGTTACGATCTGGACCGGTTCGGCGTCGTGTTCCGTCCGAGCCCGCGTCAGTCGGACGTGATGATCGTCGCCGGCACGCTGTGCAACAAGATGGCGCCCGCGCTGCGCCGCGTGTACGACCAGATGGCCGAGCCGCGCTGGGTGATCTCGATGGGGTCGTGCGCGAACGGAGGTGGTTACTACCACTACTCGTACTCGGTGGTCCGCGGCTGCGACCGGATCGTGCCGGTCGACGTCTACGTGCCGGGCTGTCCGCCCACGGCCGAGGCGCTGGTCTACGGCGTGATCCAGCTTCAGGCGAAGATCCGCCGCACCAATACCATCGCCCGTCAATAAAGCCCCGAGCGTCCCCTCAATATGGCAAGCAAAATCGAGACCCTGAAGGCAAACCTCGAAGCCGCGCTCGGCGCGCGCGTGGTGAGCCTCACCGAAGCGATCGGTGAACTGACGCTCGTCGTGAAGGCGAGCGATTACCTCGAAGTCGCAAAGACGCTGCGCGACGATCCGAAGCTCCGTTTCGAGCAACTGATCGACCTCTGCGGCGTCGACTACCAGACCTTCGGCGACGGCGCCTACGACGGCCCGCGCTTCGCGGCCGTGTCGCACCTGCTGTCGGTCACGAACAACTGGCGCCTGCGCCTGCGCGCATTCGCGCCGGACGACGATCTGCCGATCGTGGCGTCGCTGGTCGACGTCTGGACCTCGGCGAACTGGTACGAGCGCGAAGCGTTCGACCTGTACGGCATCGTGTTCGAAGGCCACCCCGACCTGCGCCGCATCCTCACCGACTACGGCTTCATCGGTCACCCGTTCCGCAAGGACTTCCCAGTGTCGGGCTACGTCGAAATGCGTTACGACCCGGAAGAGAAGCGGGTCGTGTACCAGCCGGTGACGATCGAGCCGCGCGAAATCACGCCGCGCGTGATCCGCGAGGATCGCTATGGCGGTCTGAAACATTAAGGGGGCGTCATGGCAGAAATCAAGAACTACACGCTCAACTTCGGCCCGCAGCACCCGGCAGCGCACGGCGTGCTGCGCCTCGTGCTCGAGCTCGACGGCGAAGTCATCCAGCGTGCCGATCCGCACATCGGCCTGCTGCACCGCGCGACCGAAAAACTCGCGGAATCCAAGACCTTCATCCAGTCCGTGCCGTACATGGACCGTCTCGACTACGTGTCGATGATGGTCAACGAGCACGGCTATGTGCTCGCGATCGAAAAGCTGCTCGGCATCGACGTGCCGGAGCGCGCGCAGTACATCCGCGTGCTGTTCGACGAAATCACGCGCGTGCTGAACCACCTGATGTGGATCGGCGCGCACGCGCTCGACGTCGGCGCGATGGCCGTGTTCCTGTACGCGTTCCGCGAACGCGAAGACCTGATGGACGTGTACGAAGCGGTGTCCGGCGCCCGGATGCACGCGGCCTACTATCGTCCGGGCGGCGTCTATCGCGATCTGCCTGACGCAATGCCGCAATACAAGGCGTCGAAGATTCGCAACGAGAAGGCGCTCGCGAAGATGAACGAAGCGCGCAGCGGCTCGGTGCTCGACTTCATCGACGATTTCTTCACGCGCTTCCCGAAGTGCGTCGACGAATACGAAACGCTGCTGACCGACAACCGGATCTGGAAACAGCGTCTGGTCGGGATCGGCGTGGTGAGCCCGGAACGTGCACTGCAGATGGGCCTGACGGGCCCGATGCTGCGCGGCTCGGGCATCGCGTGGGACCTGCGCAAGAAGCAGCCCTACGAAGTGTACGACCGGATGGATTTCGACGTGCCGGTCGGCGTGAACGGCGATTGCTACGACCGCTATCTGGTGCGCGTCGAGGAAATGCGCCAGTCGATCCGCATCGCGAAACAGTGTATTGAGTGGCTCCGCAAGAATCCGGGCCCGGTGATGACGGACAATCACAAGGTTGCCCCGCCGTCGCGCGTCGGCATGAAGACCAACATGGAAGACTTGATTCACCACTTCAAGCTCTTCACCGAAGGTTTCCATGTGCCGGAAGGCGAAGCGTACGCGGCGGTCGAGCATCCGAAGGGCGAGTTCGGCATCTATCTCGTGTCCGACGGCGCCAACAAGCCGTATCGCCTCAAGATTCGCGCGCCGGGTTTCGCGCACCTGGCGTCGCTCGACGAAATGGCGCGCGGTCACATGATCGCCGACGCCGTCACGATCATCGGTACGCAGGACATCGTGTTCGGCGAAATCGATCGCTAATGGTTGCGCCGCCCGCGCGCGCGGGCGGCGAGCAGTCAGTCGCACGCGGAGTCACAAGCGGTATGCGCCGAACCGGCGCGGCTTCGCAAGCTGTCAACAGAGTGAGCGCCAGGTCTGCCGTCCATGCACCCCAGTGTGCGGCAGGTTGTTCGTTCGGTAGGAATTGAAAGAGTCGTGTCTGAAAATGATCTCAGCTGAAGGCCTGAAGGAAATCGATCGAGCGTTGACGAAGTATCCCGCCGATCAGAAACAGTCCGCCGTGATGTCGGCGTTGGCCGTGGCTCAAGAAGAGCATGGCTGGCTGTCGCCCGAACTGATGCAGTTCGTCGCGGACTATCTCGGCATGCCGGCCGTCGCCGTGCAGGAAGTCGCGACGTTCTACACGATGTACGAGCTCAAACCGGTCGGCAAGCACAAGATCACGCTCTGCACGAACCTGCCGTGCCAGCTCGGCCCGCACGGCGGCGCGGAAGCGACTGCCGACTACCTGAAACAGAAGCTGGGCATCGGCTTCGGCGAGACCACGCCCGACGGCAGGTTCACGCTGAAGGAAGGCGAATGCATGGGCTCGTGCGGCGATGCGCCGGTGCTGCTGGTGAACAATCACAGAATGTGCAGCTTCATGAGCCGCGAGAAGATCGACCAGCTGCTTGAGGAGCTCTCGAAATGACGTCCCTCCACGACCGTCACATCAAACCGCTGATCCTCGCTGGTCTGAACGGCGAGAACTGGCACCTCGAAGACTACGTTGCGCGCGGCGGCTACAAGCAACTGCGCCGCATTCTCGAAGAAAAGATTCCGCCCGAGCAGGTGATCGCCGACGTGAAGGCGTCGGGCCTGCGCGGCCGCGGCGGTGCGGGCTTCCCGACCGGCCTGAAGTGGAGCTTCATGCCGCGTCAGTTCCCGGGGCAGAAGTACCTCGTCTGCAACTCGGACGAAGGCGAGCCGGGCACGTTCAAGGATCGCGACATCCTGCGCTGGAACCCGCACGCGCTGATCGAAGGCATGGCCATCGGCGCGTACGCGATGGGCATCACCGTCGGCTACAACTACATCCACGGCGAGATCTTCGAAGTGTATCGACGCTTCGAAGCCGCGCTGGACGAAGCGCGCGCGGCCGGGTTCCTCGGCGACAACATCATGGGCTCGGAATTCTCGTTCCAGCTGCACGCGCACCACGGTTACGGCGCGTACATCTGCGGCGAGGAAACGGCGCTGCTCGAGTCGCTCGAAGGCAAGAAGGGCCAGCCGCGCTTCAAGCCGCCGTTCCCGGCGAGCTTCGGCGTGTACGGCAAGCCGACCACGATCAACAACACCGAGACGTTCGCCGCGGTGCCGTTCCTGCTGTCCATCGGGCCGCAGAATTACCTCGAGATCGGCAAGCCGAACAACGGCGGCACGAAGATTTTCTCGGTGTCGGGCGACGTCGAGCGTCCGGGCAACTACGAAGTGCCGCTCGGCACGCCGTTCGCGACGCTGATGGAGCTCGCCGGCGGGATGCGCGGCGGCAAGAAGATCAAGGCCGTGATTCCGGGCGGTTCGTCGGCGCCGGTGATCCCGGGCGACATCATGATGCAGACGGATCTCGACTACGATTCGATCGCGAAGGCGGGCTCGATGCTCGGTTCCGGCGCGGTGATCGTGATGGACGAGACGCGCTGTATGGTGCGCTCGCTGCTGCGCCTGTCGTACTTCTACTACGAGGAATCGTGCGGCCAGTGCACGCCGTGCCGTGAAGGCACCGGCTGGCTGTATCGCGTCGTGAACCGTATCGAGCACGGCGAAGGGCGCCAGGAAGATCTGGACCTGCTGAACTCGGTGGCCGAGAACATCATGGGCCGCACGATCTGTGCGCTCGGCGATGCGGCGGCGATGCCGGTGCGCGGGATGCTCAAGCACTACTGGGACGAATTCGCGTACCACGTCGAGCACAAGCATTGCATGGTCGGCGGTCACGCGCCGCATGTGGCTTCGGCTGCGGCGGCCTGAAGCGAAACACCCGGTTGCGGAATTTGAGCGCACGGTCGGGCGAAGGCGCGAACGGGCGGAAATAGGTTAAGGACCATTCACCATCATGGTTGAACTTGAAATAGACGGCAAGAAGGTCGAGGTGCCCGAAGGCAGCATGGTGATCCAGGCTGCGCACAAGGCGGACACGTACATTCCTCACTTCTGCTATCACAAGAAACTGTCGGTTGCGGCCAACTGCCGGATGTGTCTCGTCGAAGTCGAGAAGATGCCGAAGGCCGTGCCTGCCTGCGCGACCCCCGTGTCGGCCGGCATGATCGTCCGCACGCAGTCCGACAAGGCTGTGAAGGCGCAGCAGTCGGTGATGGAATTCCTCCTCATCAATCACCCGCTCGATTGCCCGATCTGCGATCAGGGCGGCGAATGCCAGCTGCAGGATCTGGCGGTCGGCTACGGCAAGTCGTCGTCGCGCTACTCGGAAGAAAAGCGCGTGGTGTTCCACAAGAACGTGGGCCCGCTGATCTCGATGGAAGAAATGTCGCGCTGCATCCACTGCACGCGCTGCGTCCGCTTCGGCCAGGAAATCGCCGGCGTGATGGAATTCGGCATGCTGGGCCGCGGCGAGCATTCGGAAATCACGACGTTCGTCGGCAAGACGGTCGACTCCGAAATGTCGGGCAACATGATCGACCTGTGCCCGGTCGGCGCGCTGACCAGCAAGCCGTTCCGCTACAGCGCCCGTACGTGGGAACTGTCGCGCCGCAAGTCGGTGAGCCCGCACGATTCCGTCGGCGCGAACCTCGTCGTGCAGGTGAAGAACAACCGCGTGATGCGCGTGCTGCCGTTCGAGAACGAAGCGATCAACGAATGCTGGATCTCGGACAAGGACCGCTTCTCGTACGAAGGCCTGAACAGCGAAGAACGCCTGACGAAGCCGATGCTGAAGCAGGGCGGCCAGTGGATCGAAACCGACTGGCAGACCGCGCTTGAATACGTCGCGAAGGGCCTGAAGGGCATCGCCGCGGATCACGGCGCGAACGCGCTGGCGATGCTCGCGAGCGCGCACAGCACCGCGGAAGAGCTGTTCCTCGTGAAGCAGCTCGCCAACGAACTGAAGACGCCGAACGTCGACTTCCGTCTGCGTCAGCAGGATTTCTCGGCGCCGGTCCAGGGCGCACCGTGGCTCGGCATGCCGATCGCCGACCTGTCGAACGTGGACGCCGCGTTCGTCGTCGGTTCGTTCCTGCGCCGCGACCACCCGCTGTTCGCATCGCGCCTGCGTCAGGCTGCGAAGAACGGCGCGAAGCTGCACTTCCTGCATGCGACCGCCGACGATTCGCTGATCCCGACCGCGCAACGCATCGTCGCCGCGCCGTCCGCATGGCTCGACGAGCTGGCCGGCATCGCCGCGGCCGTCGCGCAACTGCGCGGCGTCGCGCTGCCCGACGCGCTCGCGGGCGTCACCGCATCGGCGGCCGCGCAAGCCGTCGCGCAGTCGCTCGCGAACGGCGAACGCCGCGCGGTGCTGCTCGGCAACGTCGCGGTCCGTCATCCGCAATTCGCGCAACTGCACGCCGTCGCGCAGTGGATCGCCGACAACACCGGCGCCACGTTCGGCTTCCTGACGGAAGCGGCGAACACGGTCGGCGCGCACGTCGTCGGCGCACTGCCGGGCGAAGGCGGCCTGAACGCACGCGAAGCGTTCGCGCAGCCGCGCAAGGGCTACGTGCTGCTGAACGTCGAACCGGAATTCGACACGGCCGATCCGGCACAGGCGCTGGCCGCGCTGAACCAGGCGGAAATGGTCGTCGTGATGTCGCCGTTCAAGCACGGCCTCGACTACGCCGACGTGCTGCTGCCGGTCGCGCCGTTCACGGAAACGGCCGGGACGTTCGTCAACGCCGAAGGCACCGTGCAGAGCTTCAACGGCGTCGTGCGCCCGCTCGGCGACACGCGTCCGGGCTGGAAGGTGCTGCGCGTGCTCGGCAGCCTGCTCGGTCTGCCGAACTTCGAATACGAGACCGCGGAAGAAGTGCGTCTCGCCGCGCTCGGCGACGCCGGCGTCGCGGGCCGCCTGTCGAACCAGACGTCGGTCGCGCCGGCCCGTGCCGCGGCGAATGCCGCGAACGGCGGTTTCGAGCGCCTGGCCGACGTGCCGATCTATCACGCCGACGCGCTCGTGCGCCGCGCGGGTGCGCTGCACCTGACGGCCGCCGCGAAGGCGGCGAACGCCGCAGGCCTGCCGGCCGCGCTGTTCGACAAGCTGGGCTTGAAGGAAGGCGACGCGGTGCGCGTGCGCCAGGGCGAGCGTGCGGTGCAGTTGCCGGCCGTGCGCGACGCGAATCTTGCGGAGACGGTCGTTCGCGTGTCGGCGGCGACGCCTGCCGGCGCAGCGCTCGGCAGCCTGTCCGGTGAACTGGTGGTGGAGAAGGCGTAAATGAGCTTGTTCGATACGATCAACGCGGGCGGGGCCGAGCTTCTCGGCTTCGCGTGGCCGACGGTGTGGGCAGTCGTGCGCATCCTCGTCGTCTCCGTCGTCATCCTGCTGTGCGTCGCGTACCTGATTCTGTGGGAACGCAAGCTGATCGGCTGGATGCACGTGCGTCTCGGCCCGAACCGCGTCGGCCCCGGCGGCCTGCTGCAGCCGATCGCCGACGTGCTGAAGCTGCTGCTGAAGGAAGTCATTCAGCCGAGCGCCGCCAGCCGCTGGCTGTACCTGATCGCGCCGGTGATGACCGTCGTGCCGGCATTCGCCGTGTGGGCGGTGATCCCGTTCCAGGCCGAAGCCGTGCTCGCGAACGTGAACGCGGGCCTGCTGTACGCGATGGCGATCTCGTCGATCGGCGTGTACGCGGTGATTCTCGCCGGCTGGGCGTCGAACTCGAAGTACGCGTTCCTCGGTGCGATGCGCGCCGCGGCGCAGATGGTGTCGTACGAAATCTCGATGGGCTTCGCGCTGGTGCTCGTGCTGATGACGGCCGGCAGCCTGAACCTGTCGGAAATCGTCGGCTCGCAACAGCACGGCTTCTTCGCCGGCCACGGCGTGAACTTCCTGTCGTGGAACTGGCTGCCGCTCTTGCCGGCGTTCGTCGTCTACTTCATCTCGGGCATCGCCGAAACGAACCGTCACCCGTTCGACGTGGTGGAAGGGGAGTCGGAGATCGTCGCGGGTCACATGATCGATTACTCGGGCATGGCGTTCGCGCTGTTCTTCCTCGCCGAGTACATCAACATGATCGTGATCTCGGCGCTGGCGGCGACGCTGTTCCTCGGCGGCTGGGACGCACCGTTCGAATTCCTGTCGTTCATCCCGGGCATCTTCTGGCTGGTGCTGAAGGTCTTCGCGCTGCTGTCGGTGTTCATCTGGGTGCGCGCGACGTTCCCGCGCTACCGTTACGACCAGATCATGCGTCTGGGCTGGAAGGTGTTCCTGCCCGTCACGGTGGTGTGGGTGATCGTGGTCGGCTTCTGGATGATGTCGCCGCTGAACATCTGGGCGAAGTAAGGACGAAATCATGACGGCTATCCAACACTTCTTTAAGACCTTCTTCCTGACCGAGCTGCTGAAGGGGCTCGCGCTGACCGGTCGCTATACGTTCAAGCGCAAGTTCACCGTGCAGTTCCCGGAAGAGAAGACCCCGATTTCGCCGCGTTTCCGTGGGCTGCATGCACTGCGCCGCTACGAGAACGGCGAAGAGCGCTGCATCGCGTGCAAGCTGTGCGAGGCCGTGTGCCCCGCGCTGGCGATCACGATCGAATCGGAAACGCGCGCGGACAACACGCGCCGCACCACGCGCTACGACATCGACCTGACGAAGTGCATCTTCTGCGGTTTCTGCGAAGAGAGCTGCCCGGTCGATTCGATCGTCGAGACGCAGATTCTCGAGTATCACGGCGAAAAGCGCGGCGACCTGTATTTCACGAAGGATATGCTGCTCGCGGTGGGCGACCGCTACGAGAAGGACATCGCAGCGGCGAAGGCTGCCGACGCGCCGTATCGTTGATTGTGTTTGCAGTGCCGGCCCGGCATGAACGATGAACGGGCCGAGCCGCCGCGACGGGTGCGGGCCTTCCGCAAGCCGCGCCTGACTATGGCCTAACGATGAACCGGTAATCATGGAATTCACGACCGTACTGTTCTACATCTTCGCGCTGCTCCTGGTGGTATCAGGGCTGAAGGTGATCACTTCGCGCAACCCGGTGGCGTCTGCGCTTTTCCTTGTGCTGGCGTTCTTCAACGCCGCCGCGATCTGGATGCTGCTGGAAGCGGAGTTCCTCGCGATCCTGCTGGTTCTGGTCTACGTGGGCGCGGTGATGGTGCTGTTCCTGTTCGTCGTGATGATGCTGGACATCAACATCGACTACCTGCGCCGCGACTTCAAGCGCTTCGTACCGATGGCGACCGTGGTCGGCGCGATCATCGTGATCGAAACCGCGCTGATCCTGTGGCGCGGCTACGGCGACACGCACACCGTGCATGCGATGGCGACGGGCGAGATGGCCAACTGGTCGAATACGCGCCTGATCGGCAAGGTGATCTACACCGACTACATCTTCGCGTTCGAAATCGCCGGCCTCGTGCTGCTGGTCGCGATCATCGCCGCGATCGGGCTGACCGAGCGCAAGGGCAAGGACAGCAAGCGCCAGCGCGTGTCGGATCAGGTCAAGGTGCGCCGCAACGACCGCGTGCGCCTCGTGAAGATGGAAGCGGACAAGCCGCAGCCGGAGACGGCGCAGAGCGAAGCCGGCTCGGGCACCAACGGCTAAGCGGAGGAAAAGAAAACCATGCTGACTCTTGCTCACTACCTTGTGCTCGGCGCGATCCTGTTTGCGATCGCGATCGTCGGGATTTTCCTGAACCGCCGCAACGTCATCATCATCCTGATGTCGATCGAACTGATGCTGCTGGCGGTGAACACCAACTTCGTCGCGTTCTCGCATTACCTCGGCGACGTGCACGGCCAGATCTTCGTGTTCTTCGTGCTGACCGTCGCCGCAGCGGAAGCCGCGATCGGCCTCGCGATTCTGGTGACCCTGTTCCGTAAGCTCGACACGATCAATGTCGAGGATCTCGATCAGCTCAAAGGTTAATTTCAGGCTACGCTGTTATGTCAACGACACTCAATGAAAACCTGCTGCTGGCGATTCCGCTCGCTCCGCTGGCCGGCTCGCTGATTGCGGGGCTGTTCGGGAACGCAGTCGGGCGCAAGGGCGCACACCGGATCACGATCCTCGGCGTCATGATCGCGTTCCTCCTGTCGGCGAAAGTCTTCCTCGACGTGATGGGCGGCGCAAGCTTCAACGCGACCGTCTACGAATGGATGAACGTCGGTTCGCTGAAGCTCGAAGTCGGCTTCCTCGTCGATTCGCTGACCGCGATGATGATGGTCGTCGTGACCTTCGTCTCGCTGATGGTGCACGTGTACACGATCGGCTACATGGCGGAAGAAGACGGCTACCAGCGCTTCTTCTCGTACATCTCGCTGTTCACGTTCTCGATGCTGATGCTCGTGATGAGCAACAACTTCCTGCAGCTGTTCTTCGGCTGGGAAGCGGTGGGTCTGGTGTCGTACCTGCTGATCGGCTTCTACTTCACGCGTGAGAGCGCGATCTACGCGAACATGAAGGCGTTCCTCGTGAACCGCGTGGGCGACTTCGGCTTCCTGCTCGGCATCGGCCTGCTGCTCGCGTTCGCCGGCTCGATGAACTACGGCGAAGTGTTCGCGAAGCGCGCGGAACTCGCGAGCCTGCATTTCCCGGGTACCGACTGGGGCCTGCTGACCGTTGCCTGTATCTGCCTGTTCATCGGCGCGATGGGTAAGTCGGCGCAGTTCCCGCTGCACGTGTGGCTGCCGGACTCGATGGAAGGCCCGACCCCGATCTCGGCGCTGATTCACGCGGCGACGATGGTCACGGCCGGCATCTTCATGGTGTCGCGCATGTCGCCGCTGTTCGAGCTGTCGGATACCGCGCTGTCGTTCATCACGGTGATCGGCGCGATCACGGCGCTCTTCATGGGCTTCCTCGGCATCGTCCAGAACGACATCAAGCGCGTGGTCGCGTACTCGACGCTGTCGCAGCTCGGCTACATGACCGTCGCGCTCGGCGTGTCCGCTTACCCGGTCGCCGTGTTCCACCTGATGACGCACGCGTTCTTCAAGGCGCTGCTGTTCCTCGGCGCCGGCTCGGTCATCATGGGCATGCACCACGACCAGGACATGCGCAACATGGGCGGCCTGCGCAAGTACATGCCGATCACGTGGATCACGTCGCTCGTCGGCTCGCTCGCGTTGATCGGCACGCCGTTCTTCTCGGGCTTCTACTCGAAGGACTCGATCATCGACGCGGTGAAGCTGTCGCACCTGCCGGGTTCGGGCTTCGCATACTTCGCGGTCGTCGCGAGCGTGTTCGTCACCGCGCTGTACTCGTTCCGCATGTATTTCCTGGTGTTCCACGGCGAAGAGCGTTTCCGCCATCCGAAGCATCCGGAATCGCCGATGGGCATGGCCGCCGCACATGGCCACGACGATCACGGTCATGACGATCATGGCCACGGCCATGACGACCACGCGCACCAGCCGCACGAGACCCCGTGGGTCGTGTGGGTGCCGCTGGTCTTGCTGGCGATCCCGTCGGTGATCATCGGCGCGATCGCGATCAGCCCGATGCTGTTCGGCGATTTCTTCCAGCACGGCGTCGCATTCGACAAGGTGATCTTCATCGGCGAAAACCATCCGGCGCTGGCCGAGATGGCCGAAGAGTTCCACGGCTGGGTCGGCATGGGCCTGCACTCGGTGTCGGGCCTGCCGGTGTGGCTGGCGCTCGCCGGTGTGGTCGTCGCGTGGTTCCTGTACCTGAAGCGTCCGGAACTGCCGGCGTCGATCCGCCGCGCGTTCGGCCCGATCTACACGCTGCTGGACAACAAGTACTACATGGACAAGATCAACGAAGTGGTGTTCGCCCGCGGTTCGGTGGCGATCGGCCGCGGCCTGTGGAAGGAGGGCGACGTCGTGGTGATCGACGGCCTCGTCAACGGCAGCGCCCGGTTCATCGGCTGGTTCGCCGGCGTGATCCGCTTCCTCCAATCCGGTTACATCTATCACTACGCGTTCGCCATGATCATCGGCATGCTGGGGCTCCTGACCCTGTTTGTAACGCTCGGCGGCAAATAAGGCGGGGAGACAACACTAATGCACGCTTTTCCGATTCTCAGTACCGCGATCTGGCTGCCGATCGTTTTCGGCCTCCTCGTGCTGGCGGTGGGTAACGACAAAAATCCGGGGACGGCCCGCTGGGTCGCGCTGATCGGCGCGCTGCTCGGCCTCGCGGTCACGATCCCGCTGATCACGGGCTTCGACTCGAGCACGGCTGCGCTGCAGTTCGTCGAGAAGTCGACCTGGATCGAACGCTTCGACATTGCGTATCACCTCGGCGTCGACGGCATCTCGATGTGGTTCGTCGTGCTGACCGCGCTGATCACGGTGATCGTCGTGATCGCCGCGTGGGAAGTGATCACCGAGAACGTCGCGCAGTACCTCGCGGCGTTCCTGATCCTGTCCGGGATCATGATCGGCGTGTTCTCGGCGGCCGACGGCCTGCTGTTCTACGTGTTCTTCGAGGCGACCCTGATCCCGATGTACATCATCATCGGCGTGTGGGGCGGCCCGAACCGCGTGTACGCGGCGTTCAAGTTCTTCCTGTACACGCTGGCCGGCTCGCTGCTGATGCTGGTCGCGCTGATCTACCTGTACACGCAGACGCATTCGTTCGACCTCGCGACGTGGCAGAACGCGAAGATCGCGATGACGCCGCAGATCCTGCTGTTCATTGCGTTCTTCCTCGCATTCGCGGTGAAGGTGCCGATGTGGCCGGTGCACACGTGGCTGCCGGATGCGCACGTGGAAGCGCCGACGGGCGGCTCGGTCGTGCTGGCCGCGATCATGCTGAAGCTCGGCGCATACGGTTTCCTGCGTTTCTCGCTGCCGATCACGCCCGACGCGAGCCACTTCCTGGCGCCGGTCGTGATCACGCTGTCGCTGATCGCGGTGATCTACATCGGCCTCGTCGCGATGGTGCAGGCCGACATGAAGAAGCTGGTCGCGTATTCGTCGATCGCGCACATGGGCTTCGTCACGCTCGGCTTCTTCATCTTCAACCAGCTCGGCGTCGAAGGCGCGATCATCCAGATGATCTCGCACGGCTTCGTGTCGGGCGCGATGTTCCTGTGCATCGGCGTGCTGTACGACCGCGTGCACTCGCGCCAGATCGCCGATTACGGCGGCGTCGTCAACGTGATGCCGAAGTTCGCGGCGTTCGCGATGCTGTTCTCGATGGCCAACTGCGGCCTGCCGGGTACGTCGGGTTTCGTCGGCGAGTTCATGGTGATTCTCGCGGCCGTCCAGTACAACTTCTGGATCGCCTTCGGCGCGGCATTCACGCTGATCCTCGGCGCGGCCTACACGCTGTGGATGTACAAGCGCGTGTACTTCGGCGCGGTCGCGAACGATCACGTCGCCAAGCTGAAGGACATCGGCCGTCGCGAATTCCTGATGCTGGCCGTGCTCGCCGCGTTCACGCTGCTGATGGGCCTGTATCCGAAGCCTTTCACCGACGTGATGCACGTTTCCGTCGAAAACCTCCTCTCCCACGTCGCGCAGTCGAAGCTGCCGCTGGCCCAGTAATCGCGAGCGGAGGAACTCAAGATCATGCAAAACGCCCCTATGAATGTCCTGTTGCCTGACGCGCTGGTGCTGGCCGCCATCGTCGTCGCATGGCTGAACGACACCTTTACCGGTGCGTCCGGCCGCCGCCTGACCTATCTGATCGCGGTCGTCTCGTCGGTCGTCGCCGGCGTGTGGTTCTCGGTCCAGGCGCTCGACCCGCAGCAGTACTACTTCTTCTCGAAGATGGTCGTCGTCGACTCGTTCGCGAGCACGATGAAGGCCGTCGTGTCGTTCGGTTTCGCGGTGTCGCTCGTCTATTCGCGCAAGTACCTCGAAGACCGCGACATGTTCCGCGGCGACGTGTTCCTGCTTGGCATGTTCTCGCTGCTCGGTCAGCTGGTCATGGTGTCGGGCAACAACTTCCTGACGCTGTACCTCGGCCTCGAACTGATGTCGCTGTCGCTGTACGCGGTCATCGCGCTGCGCCGCGACGCCGCCCAGTCGAGCGAAGCCGCGATGAAGTACTACGTGCTGGGCGCGCTCGCGTCGGGCTTCGTGCTGTACGGCATCTCGATGCTCTATGGCGCGACCGGCTCGCTCGAGCTCGGCGAGGTGTACAAGGCGGTCGGCGGCAACACCGACGCGGCCGTGCTGATGTTCGGCGTGGTCTTCATCGTCGCCGGTATCGCGTTCAAGCTGGGCGCCGTGCCGTTCCACATGTGGGTGCCGGACGTCTACCAGGGCGCACCGACCGCGATGACGCTGTTCGTCGGCGGCGGCCCGAAGGTTGCCGCGTTCGCATGGGGCCTGCGCTTCCTGGTGATGGGCCTGCTGCCGCTCGCGCAGAACTGGCAGACCGCGCTCGTGATCCTCGCCGCGCTGTCGCTGATCGTCGGCAACATCACCGGTATCGTCCAGCGCAACATCAAGCGGATGCTCGCGTACTCGGCGATCTCGAACATGGGCTTCGTGCTGCTCGGCCTGCTCGCCGGCATCGTGAAGGGCGACGCGGCGGCGCCGGCGAACGCGTACAGCTCGGCGATGTTCTACGCGATCGTCTACCTGATCACGACGCTCGGCTCGTTCGGCGTGGTGATGCTGCTCGCGCGCCGCGATTTCGAAGCGGAAACGATCGACGACTTCAAGGGCCTCAACAAGCGCAGCCCGGTGTTCGCGTTCGTGATGATGGTCATGATGTTCTCGCTGGCCGGCATCCCGCCGACCGTCGGTTTCTACGCGAAGCTCGCCGTGCTCGAGGCGACCGTCAACGCGGGCCTCACGTGGCTGGCCGTGCTGGCCGTGATCACGTCGCTGTTCGGCGCGTTCTACTACCTGCGCATCGTGAAGCTGATGTACTTCGATGCGCCGCAGGATTCGACGCCGATCTCCGGCGATTTCTGCAAGCGCACGATCCTCGTGCTGAACGGCCTGGCCGTCGTCGTGCTCGGCCTGATCCCGAGCCCGCTGCTGACCGCCTGCCTGCAGGCAATCCGTCACACGCTGCCGCTGTAATGTCGGCAGCCGGCTGGTTCATCGTGCTGTTGGCGCTCGTCTGCGCCAACCTGCCGTTCCTGAACCAACGCCTCTTCGCCGTCGTGCCCTTCGGCGCGACGAAGAAGAACGCGTGGGTGCGGATCGGCGAGCTGATCGTGCTGTACTTCATCGTCGGCGCGCTCGGCTTCTGGCTCGAGTCGCGCGCCGGCAACCGCTTCGAACAGGGCTGGCAGTTTTACGCGATCACGTTCAGTCTCTTCGTCGTGTTCGCGTTTCCCGGCTTCACGTTCCAGTATCTCGTCAAACGACGCTGACGGCTTCGGCCGTCCGTCGTGCTCATTCAGGAGCCGCCGATGGCCGAACTACCCAATCACGACGCCGCACTGACCGAAACCTGCCTCGAAAGCGAGGCGATCTTCGAAGGCGCGTTCCTCAAGCTCAAGCGCGACACCGTCCGTCTGCCGGACGGCAAGAAGGCCACGCGCGAATACGTGCAGCACCCGGGCGCGGTGATGGTGATCCCGCTGTTCGACGACGGCCGCGTGCTGATGGAGAGCCAGTTCCGCTATCCGATCGGCAAGGTGATGGCCGAATTCCCGGCCGGCAAGCTCGACCCGAACGAAGGCGCGCTTGCGTGCGCGGCGCGCGAACTGCGCGAGGAAACCGGCTACACGGCGCGCGAATACGTGTTCCTGGCCCGCATTCATCCGATCATTTCCTATTCGACCGAATTCATCGACCTGTACCTCGCGCGCGGGCTCACGGCCGGCGAGCGCAAGCTCGACGAAGGCGAATTCCTCGAAACCTTCACCGCGACGCTGGCCGACCTGCAGGAATGGGTGCGCACGGGCCAGATCTCCGACGTGAAGACGATCATCGGCACGATGTGGCTCGACAAGGTGCTGTCCGGCGCGTGGCCGCTCGGGCCGGTCGTCACGCCCTGAGCATGGCGTCAGCGGCGGGCGGGGCGCCGCGTTACAATCCGGTGACGCGGTGCGTTCGCGCCGCGCGATCGAGATTTAGCACGACCGTTCACAAAACCGCTTTTTGCGCTACACTCGTCACACGCCCTGATTCAGCATGAAGGTCCTCGATTTACAGTGTCCGCACGGTCATCGGTTCGAAGGCTGGTTCGCTTCCGCCGATGAATTCGAAGCGCAGTTGTCCCGCAAGCTGGTCGAATGCCCGGTGTGCGGAACGACGGAGATCAACCGGATGCCGTCGGCGCCGCGCCTGAACCTGTCGGGCGCGACGCAGCCGCAGCCGGCCGATCCGCGTGCGCTGCAGGCGCAGGTGATGCGCGCGCTGCGCGAGGTGCTGGAGAAGACCGAGAACGTGGGCGAGCGCTTCGCCGAGGAAGCGCGGCGCATCCATTACAACGAGGCGCCCGCACGCAGCATTCGCGGCGTCACGACGCCGGAGGATGCGCAGTCCTTGGTCGAAGAAGGCATCGACGTGATGCCGCTGCCGATTCCTGCCGCGCTGAAAGAACCGCTGCAATGACGTACGCAGTGTGTCCTTGGCCGGGCCGGACGGCCGCGGACAGGAGACACTGCGCATGGATCTGGACTATTCCCCCGCCGACGACGCGTTCCGCGCCGACGTCCGCGCCTGGCTCGAGGCCAACCTGCCTCACGCACTGCGCGCCAAGGTACTCGATCACAAACGACTCGACCGCGAGGATTTCGCGAGCTGGCACCGGATTCTGGGCCAGCGCGGCTGGTCCGCGCCCACCTGGCCGGTCGAATACGGCGGCCCGGGCTGGAGCGCGACGCAGCGGCATATCTGGGACGAGGAGTGCGCGCGGATCGGTGCGCCCACCGTGCTGCCGTTCGGGGTGTCGATGGTCGCGCCGGTCCTGATGAAATACGGCAGCGAAGCGCAGAAGCGCCACTATCTGCCGCGTATTCTCGACGGCTCGGACTGGTGGTGCCAGGGTTATTCGGAGCCGGGTTCCGGGTCCGACCTCGCGTCGCTGCGCACGCGCGCCGAGCGCCACGGCGATCACTACGTCGTCAACGGCCAGAAGACCTGGACCACGCTCGGCCAGTACGCCGACATGATGTTCTGCCTCGTGCGCACCGATCCGGCCGCGAAGAAGCAGGAGGGCATCTCGTTCCTGCTGATCGACATGAAGACGCCCGGCATCACGGTGCGCCCGATCGTGATGCTCGACGAGGATCACGAGGTCAACGAGGTGTTCTTCGAGGACGTGAAGGTGCCGGTCGAGAACCTCGTCGGCGACGAGAACCGCGGCTGGACCTACGCGAAATACCTGCTTGGCCACGAGCGCACCGGCATCGCGCGCGTCGGCGCGTCGAAGCGGGAGCTCGCGTTCCTGAAGCGCGTCGCATCGAACCAGCGCAAGAACGGCAAGCCGTTGCTCGCCGATCCCGTGTTTGCCGCGAAGGTCGCGGCGCTCGAAGTCGAGTTGATGGCGCTGGAGGTGACGGTGCTGCGCGTCGTCAGCCGCGAGACGAGCGGCAAGGGGCCGGGCCCCGAGGCGTCGATGCTGAAGATCAAGGGCACGGAGGTGCAGCAGGCGCTCACCGAGCTGATGGTCGAAGCGATCGGTCCGCTGGCCGCACCGTTCGACGTGCCGTTCCTCGACGGCGAGCGCGAACACAGCATCGCCGGCGACGACGATGCGGCGCCGCTCGCCGCGTACTACTTCAACTACCGGAAGACGTCGATCTACGGCGGGTCGAACGAGATCCAGAAGAACATCATCGCGCAGATGATTCTGGGGCTGTGATCAGGGAACGGAGACAACCATGGATTTCAGCTTTACCGACGAGCAGCAGCAGTTCGCCGACGCGCTGCGCCGGTATCTCGGCGAGCAATACGGCTTCGACGCGCGCCAGGCGATCGTGCGCAGCGATACCGGCGTGTCGGATGCGCAGTGGAGCGCATTCACCGAACTGGGCTTGACCGCGTTGCCCGTGCCGGACGCACAGGGCGGTTTCGGCGGCGGCCCGGTCGACATGCTGGTCGTGATGCAGGAGCTCGGCCGTGCGCTCGTGATCGAGCCGTACTGGGCCACGGCGGTTGGCGTCGAGGCGTTGCGGATCGCCGGCTCCGGCGCGGGCGACGATGCCGCGCTGCTGGAGGCGGTCGCGCAGGGGCACAAGCGCGTGGCGGTCGCGTTCCACGAACCGCAGGCGCGCTACGACCTGTACGAGCTCGACACGCACGCGCGCGAGCAGGGCGGCACATACCGGCTGACCGGTACCAAGTCGGTCGTTCAGCACGGCGCCCAGGCGCACGCGTGGATCGTGCCCGCGCGGGTCGACGGCGGCGGCCTCGGCCTCTTCGTCGTCGAACGCGATGCGGCCAACGCGAAGGTGGTCGACTACCGGACCATCGACGGCCAGCGTGCCGCGACGATCACGTTCGACGACACGCCGGCCCGATTGCTGACGGGCGGGGCGCGCGACGCGGCGGCGCTCGAGCAGATCGCCGATTACGCGACCTTCCTGCTGTGCGCGGAAGCGGTCGGCGCGCTCGACGAACTGAATCGCGCGACGGTCGAATACACGAAGACGCGCGAGCAGTTCGGCGTGCCGATCGCGCGTTTTCAGGCGCTGCAGCACCGGATGGTCGACATGCTGATCCATGCGGAGCAGGCGCGTTCGCTGACCTATCTCGCGGCGGTCCGCTACGCGAACGGCGATGCCGATGCGCGGCGCAAGGCCGTGTCGGCCGCGAAGGCGCGCGTCGGCGCGGCCGCGCGCTTCGTCGGCCAGCAGGCGGTCCAGCTGCACGGCGGCATGGGCGTGACCAACGAGGTGGCCGCCGCGCATTTGTTCAAGCGGCTGTCGATCATCGAGACGACGCTCGGCGATACCGATCATCACCTCGCCCGCATCGCGGCGCTGCCCGATTTCGCGCAGACCGACGTAGCATGACGGTGACGCGCGAGCGCGCCAGACAAGGAGACTTATCAGTGGGCATCAGTTACGAAGACCTGGTGGTCGGCAGTACCACCGAAGTGGGCCGCTACACGTTCGAGGCCGACGACATCAAGACGTTCGCGAAGCGCTACGATCCGCAGCCGTTCCATGTCGACGAGGAAGCGGGGAAGGCGTCGCATTTCGGCGGGCTCGTCGCGAGCGGCTGGCATACGTGCTCGGTGTTCATGAGCCTGCTGGTCCAGAAGCTCGGGCCGGATTCGACCAGCATGGGCTCGCCGGGCATCGATTCGATCCGCTGGCTGAAGCCGGTGCGCGCCGGCGACACGATCACGATGTACCAGAAGGTGCACGACAAACGCGTGTCGGAGAGCAAGCCCGATCGCGGCATCGTGTCGACGGAATGGATCGGCGTGAACGAAGCCGGCGAGACGGTGATCTCCGTGCACACCAAGGTGATTTTCGGGCTGCGCCATCCGGGGGGCGCGAACTCATGACCGACCTGACCTTGCCGCTGATCGCATCGGCGCAGGCGCTGCAGGCGCGGGTCGGCGCGGAGCCGCTCGCGAGCGGCTGGATCGAGATCGACCAGCCGCGCGTCGACGGTTTCGCCGACGCGACCGGCGATCATCAATGGATTCACGTCGACCCCGAACGCGCGCGACGCGAGTCGCCGTTCGGCGGGCCGATCGCGCACGGGTTCCTGACGCTGTCGCTGATTCCTGCGTTGATGACCGACGCGATGCGCTTCGAGCAGAAGATGGGCGTGAACTACGGGCTGAACCGCGTGCGGTTTTTGAAGCCGGTGCCGGTCGGGGCGCGGGTGCGTGCGCTGTTCGCGGTGAAGGAAACCGCCGACGCCGCGCGCGGCGGCATCCAGGTGACGTGGTCGGTATCGATGCAGGTCGAGCGCCCCGACGCGCCGCTGCCGGTGTGCGCGGCGGAGTTCGTCACGCTGCATTACTTCTGAAGCACGGGGAGCGGCATGCGCGGATGCCGCTCCGCTCGTCACACGCTCGTCAGTGCTTCGCGTATTGCGTTGCGCCGAACAGCACCTCGCGTGCCTTGTCGTCCTGCAGCGCCTTGCGCATCGACGCGAGCACCTCGACGCCGCGCTGCACGGCCGGTCGCGCGGCGATCGCCTCGTGCCAGCGCTTCACGTTCGGCAGTTCATCGAGCACGATGCCCTGGTTCTGCCACGAGCGCGTCCACGGGAACGTCGCAATGTCCGCGATCGTGTACGTGTCGCCCGCGAGATACTCGGATTCGCCGAGCCGCTTTTCCATCACGTTGTACAGGCGCTTCGCTTCGTTCGTGTAGCGGTTGACCGCATACTCGATCTTCTCCGGCGCATACAGCCGGAAGTGGTGCGCCTGCCCGAGCATCGGGCCGACGCCACCCATCTGGAACATCAGCCACTCGAGCGTCGCATAGCGCGCGGCCGGCTCCGTCGGCAGGAACTTGCCGGTCTTCTCCGCGAGGTAGATCAGGATCGCGCCCGATTCGAACAGCGAGATCGGCTGGCCGCCGGGGCCGTCCGGATCGACGATCGCGGGGATCTTGTTGTTCGGGCTGATCTTCAGGAATTCGGGCTTGAACTGGTCGCCGGCACCGATATCGACCGGATGCGCACGATACGCGAGGCCGGTTTCCTCGAGCATGATGTGTACCTTGTGGCCGTTCGGGGTCGCCCAGCTATAGACGTCGATCATCGTCAACTCCTGTGTGGCATGCGCGAAAACGGCGCCGGCGGCGCCGCGACAGGCGGTCATTAGAGCATGGATCGACACGGGCTGCTGGCGACGGAAACGCGCGTGCCGACGGGCATGCGCGGCCGCACGGGAGAGTGCCGCGGGCGTTGCGCGCGGCGCATCGGATGGACGTCGCGGCGTAGCGCCGGTTCGAAGGCCGACGCGGCGGATCAGCGCTTGTAGCGCGGCTGGCGCTTCTCGAGAAAGGCGGTGATGCCTTCGAGCCCGTCCACATGATGCAGCGACGCGACGAAATGATCGCGCTCGGTGCCGAGATGCGCGTCCAGCGGTTGTGCGGTCGCGTCGTCGAGCAGCGACTTGATGCGCGTGAGCGCATTCGGCGAGATGTCGGCGAGCGCGTCGGCCCATGCCAGTGCGTCGCTCAGTGCCGTGCCGGGCGCGGTGAGCCGGTTGACGACGCCGAGCGCATGCAGGCGTTCGGCGGCAACCGGCTTGCCTTCGAACAGGATTTCGGCCGCGATCGCACGCGGCAGTGCGCGGGCGAGAAACCACGAGCCGCCGCCGTCGGGCGTCAGGCCCACGCGCGCATACGACATCACGAATTTCGCATCGTGTGCGGCGACGATCAGGTCGCACGCGAGCGCGAGCGAGAAGCCCGCGCCGGCCGCGGCGCCTTCGACGGCCGCAATCACCGGCTTCGTCGACGCGCGGATCGCCATGACCCATGCCGCGAGCTGATCGATGCTGTCGGCCTGGAAGGACGGATCCTTCGAGCGATTCTCGAGCAGCCGGTTCAGGTTGCCGCCTGCGCAGAAGAAGCGATCGGCGCCGGTCAGCACGACGGCGCGAATCGCCGGATCGCGCTCGGCGGTGGCGAGCGCTTCGATGCCGGCCGCGTACATGTCGGGATGCAGCGCGTTGCGCGCGCCGGGATTGGACAGCGTGAGGACGAGCGTCGATTCGCTCTCGGGCGGACGCGAGGCCAGCAGTTCAGCACTCATGCGAGCGTGTCTCCATCGGATGGCGCGGCGGCGACGCCGCGTGTGTCGCGCGGACGGGCGAAGCCGACGCCGCAGCGGAGGTAATGTCGTCGTGACGAACGCACAACTTGCTTTAGACTAGCACGGACGTGCTTTTCAGCGCGATGAATCCCGATGCGGCCGGCGTCGATGCGGCCGCGCTTCAGCAACGAAGGAGACACCGATGCTACAACTGTGCGGTATTCCGTTGTCCAACTATTACAACAAGGTGAAGTTCGTCCTGCTCGAGCACGACATTCCGTTCGAGGAACGGGTGTGCGGTTTGCCGATCAGCGATCCGGCGCAGCTTGCCGATTCGCCGCTCGGCAAGATTCCGTTCCTGAAGACCGAAGAGGGCGCGCTGTTCGAGTCGCAGGCGATCATCGAATACCTGGCGGCGCGCTATCCCGAGAAAGGCATTTTCCCCGCAAGCCCGTTCGCTGCGGCGAAGGTGCGCGAACTTGTCGAGACGCTCGAGCTGTATCTCGAATGGATGGCGCGCGAGGTGTACACGGAAGCGTTTTTCGGCGGCAAGGTGAGCGACGGGATGAAGGCGCACGTCGAGAAGCGCCTGCCGCGCGCGATCGATGCATTCAAGCAGATGACGCGCTTTTCGCCGTATGTGCTCGGCGACTCGTTCGGCTTCGCGGACATGGCCGCGTGGGTTCATCTGCCGGTCGTCGGGATGGCGACGAAGGCCGTCTTCGGGCGCGACTTCCTGCTCGATGCAGGCATCGACTGGAAGGCGCACGCGAAGACGGTGAGTGAACGCCCGGCCGCGCAACGCGTGGCAGCCGAGCGCAAGGCGTATGTCGAAGCGGCGAACGTCGTGCGTTCGTAAGCGTGTCTGACGGGCGGCGCGTGGCCGCCCCTGCCGGGCTTACAGGCGGGCGAGCCGTTCGAGCGCGGATGCGAGCGTGCTTTCCTGCTTCGCGAAGCAGAAGCGCACGACGCCCGATTCGTGCGGCTCGTGATAGAACGCCGACACCGGAATGGCCGCCACGCCGATCTCCGACGTGAGCCACTTCGAGAATTCCGCTTCGGGCAGGTCGCTGATCGCCGAGTAATCGACGCACTGGAAGTACGTGCCCGTGCACGGCAGCAGCTTGAAGCGCGTGCGCTCGAGGCCGGCCCGGAAGAAGTCGCGCTTCTTCTGATAGAAGCCCGCGAGCGACAGGTACGGCGCCGGGTCGCGCAGGTAGTCGGCGAGCCCGATCTGCATCGGCGTGTTCACCGTGAACACGTTGAACTGGTGGACCTTGCGGAATTCCGCGGTCAGCGCCGCCGGCGCCGCGACGTAACCGACCTTCCAGCCCGTCACGTGATAGGTCTTGCCGAAGCTCGACACGATGAAGCTGCGC
The DNA here is from genome assembly GCF_902833155.1 of Burkholderia sp. BCC1047. NCBI lineage: Bacteria > Pseudomonadati > Pseudomonadota > Betaproteobacteria > Burkholderiales > Burkholderiaceae > Burkholderia > Burkholderia sp. BCC1047. Next base: position 115,036 of record NZ_CADFEH010000026.1, read on the forward strand.
GCGGCGAGCTCCGGGTAGCGCGCGACGCTCTCATGGCGCGCGCCGTCGTAGACCATGTGTTCATAGACCTCGTCGGACAGGATCAGCACGTTGGTGCCGCGCACGATGTCCTCCAGCTTGCGCATGTCGGCCTCGCGCCACACGGTGCCCGTCGGGTTGTGCGGCGTGTTGATCAGGATCATCCGCGTTCTCGGCGTGATCGCGGCCGCGAGACGGTCGAACGGGATCGTGTAGTCGGGTGCGTCCAGCGTGACGAACACGGGCTTGCCGCCGGCAAGCTCGATCGACGGCAGGTAGCTGTCGTAGGTCGGCTCGACGACGATCACTTCGTCGCCCGGATGCACCGCGCACAGGATCGCCGTCAGCAGCGCCTGCGTCGCGCCGGCCGTCACGGTGATTTCGGTGCCCGGATCGTAGCGTCGGCCGTACACCTGCGCGATCTTGTCGGCGATCGCGTCGCGCAGCGGCGCGACGCCGGCCATCGGCGGGTACTGGTTGTGCCCGTTGCGCATCGCGGTGGCGACCGCATCGACGATGCGCGGATCGCAATCGAAATCCGGGAAGCCCTGGCCGAGGTTCACCGCGCCTTTTTCGGCGGCAAGCGCGCTCATGACCGTGAAGATCGTCGTGCCGACGTTCGGCAGGCGCGACGGGAAAACGGGAGTCGTTGGCATATCTGAAGGAGCGTTCATCGAGACGGTCGAATTCGGATGGGGGTGTCAGGCCGGCGTCGCCGTGGCGTCGAGCGCGCAGGCTTCCACGAACGGTGCGGGTTGCGCGATCCGGAAGCCGAAGTCGCGTGCGGTGCGTTTCGCGAGCTTCAGCAGCGCGCGGTCTTTCGACACGAGCCAGTCGGCCTGCGCGGCGTGGGCGAGTTCGAGAAATTTCTGGTCGTCGCGGTCCTTGCACTTCGGCAGCGGCGGCGCGTCGGCGTCGACGGGCGGCGGTTCGACGAGGCTCGCGAGCCGGGCGACCGTCGCGAGCGCGGCAGCCTTGTCGATCGCGCGCGACTGGAACTGCGGATAGTCGAGCACGTATTCGAGCTCGGTCAGGCAGCGGCCGTCGATCACGGCGGCCAGCGTGCCGCGCTCCAGCGCGGCCCGGATCGGGCGCGTAGCGGGGTCGTCGAATACGAGGATGTCGATCCAGACGTTCGAGTCGAGCACGACGCGGTGGGCGGCATGCGGGGCGAGAGAGCGGGTCATTCGTTACAATCGGTGGTTTTCGTCTGACCGCAAGGCACGGCGTGCCAGCGAGCCTCTATGATAATCGTTCTCTCTCCCGCCAAATCCCTCGACTACGAGACGCCCGCGCACGTCCAGTCTTACACGAAGCCTGCATTCGTCGACGACGCGTCGGAGCTGATCGCAGGCCTGCGCAAGCTGTCGCCGCAGGACATCGCGGCGCTGATGGATATCTCCGATCCGCTCGCGCGCCTGAACTTCCAGCGCTACGCCGACTGGTCGCCGACCTTCACGCCGGCCAACGCGAAGCAGGCCGTGCTGGCGTTCAACGGCGACGTCTACGAGGGTTTCGACGCGAAATCGCTGTCGCCGACCGATCTCGACTATGCGCAGCAGCACGTGCGCGTGCTGTCGGGCCTGTACGGGCTGCTGCGTCCGCTCGACCTGCTGCAGCCGTACCGGCTCGAGATGGGCACGCGTTTCGCGAACGCGCGCGGCAAGGATCTGTATGCGTTCTGGGGCGACCGCATCACGCGGGCGCTGAACGAGCAGCTCGAGACGCGCAGCGGCGCGGCGCGCGTGCTCGTCAACTGCGCGTCGACCGAATACTTCAAGTCGGTCAAGCCGAAGCTGCTGGCCGCGCCGGTCATCACGCCGGTATTCGAGGACTGGAAGGGCGGCCGCTACAAGATCATCAGCTTCCATGCGAAACGCGCGCGTGGCCTGATGGCGCGTTTTGTCGTCGAGAACCGTATCACCGACCCGAAGGCGCTGAAGGCATTCGCGACCGAAGGCTATGCGTTCGATGCGGCGGCGTCGAACGATTCGACTTACGTATATCGCCGGCGCATCGGCGAGTGACCCAGCCGGCCGTTCACGAGACGGCCGGCGCATGCATTGGGGCCGGACAGGCGGTACGCTGCCCGATTCGGTCGACAGCTTTGCATGGGACTGGCGTAAGCGCTGAAGCGCTAACGCTGGTCGACCGCTTTGCATGGGACCGCCGTAAGCGCTAAAGCGCTAACGGCGGTCGACAAAGGAGATAGACAGATGGCCGTTTCGATCACCAGTAATTTCGACGCAGGCGCAATCGACGTCGTGTCGTGCGACAGCCCCGACGCAATCCGGCTGCGCGTGCGCGGCGACAATCGCTCGGAATTCGCGCAATGGTTTTACTACCGCTTGACGGGGGCGCGCGGCGAACGATGCGTGATGACGTTCGAGAACGCAGCCGAATGCGCGTATCCGTCGGGCTGGCGCAACTACCACGCGGTAGCGAGCTATGACCGCGTCGACTGGTTCCGCGTGCCGACGACATTCGACGGCAAGACGATGACCATCGACCATATGCCGGAATTCGACAGCATCTACTACGCGTATTTCGAACCGTACTCGGAAGAGCGTCACGCGGCGTTTCTCGGCGCGGTCCAGCAGTTGCCGCAGGCGAGCGTCGTCGAGCTCGGCCGCACGGTCGAAGGCCGCCCGATGTCGCTGCTGACGCTCGGCACGCCGGAAACCGATGGCGCGCCGAAGAAGAAGGTGTGGATCATCGCGCGCCAGCATCCGGGCGAATCGATGGCCGAGTGGTTCGTCGAAGGCCTGGTCAAGCGGCTGGCCGGATGGGGCGACTGGGCGGGTGACCCGGTCGCGCGCAAGCTCTACGATCGCGTGACGTTCCACATCGTCCCGAACATGAACCCGGACGGCAGCGTGCACGGTAACCTGCGCACCAATGCGGCCGGTGCGAACCTGAACCGCGAGTGGATGGCGCCCGATGCCGAGCGCAGCCCCGAAGTGCTGGCCGTGCGCGATGCGATCCACGCGATCGGCTGCGACATGTTCTTCGACATTCACGGCGACGAGGATTTGCCGTACGTGTTCGTCGCCGGCTCGGAGATGCTGCCGAGCTTCACCGAGCAGCAGCGCAAGGAGCAGGCCGCGTTCATCGACGCGTTCAAGGTCGCCAGCCCCGACTTCCAGACCGAGCATGGCTACGCGGCGAGCAAGTACAAGGAAGATGCGCTGAAGCTGGCGTCCAAGTACATCGGCCACCAGTTCGGCTGCCTGTCGCTGACGCTCGAAATGCCGTTCAAGGACAATGCGAACCTGCCCGACGAGCGCGTCGGCTGGAACGGCGAGCGTAGCGCGGCGCTCGGCGCGGCGATGCTGGCCGCGATCCTGGTGCATGTCGACACGTTCGCGTAAACGCCGTCGTCGTCGCATGAAAAAAGGCCGGTGCGTCTTGCGATGCACCGGCCTTTTTTGCTGCTGTCGTCGCCGCTCTGCCGTATCAGGACTTCTTCGCGGTTTTTTTCTTCACGGCTTTCTTCTGGCCGCCTGATTTTTTCGTCGCGACGGCCTTCTTGCTGCCGGTGCGGCCCGATGCCTTCGCCTTGGCTTTGCCGCGGTGCGACTTGCCCTTGAACTTCTTCGTCGAAGACGACGAGCGCTCGACGCGCGGCTTCAGCGGCGGAACCGGATCGTTCCAGCTGAACGCGAGCATTTGCTGGCCGACATAGCCGCAACGGAATTTCAGCGGCGTCGGGTCGCTGCCGTCGCTATGGATGCCGAGCCCGTCGACGGTAACGATGTTGTCGACTTTCACACGCTGCTTGCCCTGGTCGAACGAGTCGTTCCACGGCGTGATCGTCGCGTTGCCGCCGTCGAATGCGTTCGGCGCGAAGTCGACGCGATCGAACGCCGTCGACGTGCTGGCGATGAAGCTGCCGTGCGCCGCACAATCGGCGGCGAGCGGATCGGCATGCATCTCGTTGACGAATTTGTTGATCAGTTCGGAACGCTGGTCGAGCAGGTCGGCGAATACCGGTGCGGGAAGCGCAAGCGACAAGCCCGCGATACAGGCTGCCAGCTTGCCGAGCGCCCGGAAAATCCGGAGCGAGGCAGGTGAGCTGTCCATCTGGTTATTGGTGAGGAGCGAAGAAGACGTCGGGCACGTATAGATGCCCGATGAAGAACAGGAGTTCAATCTTAGCGTAAAAAAGTTGTGCGGCAGTAGGTGACGTATTCGGCGCGCGCGGCGGAATGGCCGCCGATACGCGTGTGCGCTCGTCCGATGCGGAGGAGATTCAGGCGCGCGGGCCGCCGAGGCGGTAGCGGCGGACGTCGAAGGTCGTGACCCACGCGGGGCGATAGACGGCGATGAGGGCCGTTGCCATGCCGGTGAACCAGGCCTCGCCGAGCGCGAGCAGCGCGGTGTTCAGCAGATAGCCGGCCGGAATCACGACGGGCACGCCGTCCGCGAGCGCGAGCTGGACACCGGCCGCCGCCGCGGCGACCGCGACGATCGCGATGGCGGGCGACAGGAAGCCCTGCCCGGTGATGAACGACGCGAGGTTGTGCGGCAGCCACGCGAGTGCGGCGCGTTGCAGCAACGCCGACACGCCGACAGGCAGCGCACCGTAGATCAGATAGGTCAGGCCGATGCCTTGCCACGGCGCGTCGAAGATGACCGCGGCAATCGCCGTGACGGCGCCCATCGCGACCAGTGCGAGCGTCCAGTCGAACAGCGTGACGAGCAACGTCGCGCCGAGCAGATGCATGACGATGCCATCTTCGAGCCATGCGTTCGAGGCCCACAGGACCGCGATCGCTGTGACGAGCGCGAGCCACACGTGCTGAAGCGTGGCGTCTTGCAGGCGTACGAAGGGGCGATTCCAGATCGCGAGCGCGAGCAGGGCCACGGCGGCGATCCAGCCACCGATGCCAACCCAGAGCGGAAGCGGTGTGAAAAGAAAACCCATGCGTCCATATTACTCGTTGAGCATCAAAGGTGGGAGCCTGCACATGCCCGACCGTCGCAATATCGAGACTGTTTGCCTAGCGTCCGCGCCTGAACCGTGCCGGTGGCTCGGCGGCGAGTGGCAGGTCCTGCGTGCCGGTATTCGCGGTGGGTAACGGGTACGGACGGTCATGCCGTTGTGTACGCAGCGGAGCCGGGCCGTGTTCCCCGATGACCGGTTTACGAGCGCGGTTCCGGTTCGCCAGCAGCACCTCGAGATGGGGCGACAGCCAGCCGTTGTAGATCGCGACCGCGGCGGCGCGGTTTGCGGCGCCGAGCTGCTGGAAGATGCTCGCGAGGTGGATCTTCACGGTGCCTTCACTGATGCCGAGCGTACGCGCGATCATCTTGTTCGTGCTGCCCATGTGGACGAACCGCATGATCTGCGCTTGCCGCGGCGACAGGAGGCCGCTCGGCGGGCGCCGCGGCAGGGAGCCGGCGAGCGTCTGGAAATGGGCGTCGTGGCGGGCCGTCGTCGTTGCCGTGGACGGCAGCAGGCTGAGGGCGATCGGCGGAATGTAGTGTCCGCCCAGCAGCACGATCTCGAGCGCCCGCACGATCAGGTGCGGCCGCGTGGAATGCGGGATCACGCCCGCGACGCCGTAATTGAAGAAGCGCTGGATCGCTTCGGGCGAGATGTCGTCGACCAGGACGGCGACCGGGGTCGGTGAGCACGCGTTGCCGAGTGCCTGAAGCTCGCTGATCCGGCCCACGTCCAACCAGTCGATCGCGACGAGGTCGAAACGCTGGGTGCGCAGCAGCCGGCGTGCCTGGAAACCGTCAGGCGCATCGTTGATGCTGGCGTGCCGGTCGATCTGCCGCAACAGGGTCTTCAGTCCGTCACGCCGTTCGGCGTCTGAGTTAAGTACCAAGAACCGCATATTCAACCTCCGTGAAGTGAGTCATTGACTGCCGTCGGGGATAAGCTGGCCCCGATAATGACAAAGACCTTACACGATGTCTGCTTGGCTGAAAGGCTTAGGAAAAGTTCGAAATTTCGAGCGACCGGGCATCGGATATGAAAAAAGCCGCTTCGGCAGGGAACCGAAAGCGGCTTTGGGGCGGGCAGGCCGTCCGGGCCTGCGGTGCGGGTCAGTGGAAGTGCGGCTGGGCGGGCGACGCGTCTTCCGGCATTTCCGCATGGACGATTTCGCCGAGCGGATCGGCGTAAAGCGGCACGCCGCAGTCGTCGCAGTATTCGGGTTCGAAGCGGCCCGCGTGCCGCCGGACGTCGGTTACGCCGCATTCCTTCAGCAGGCTCACGATTTCCTCGAGCGGTCCTTCGATCGGCGCTTCGCCTTCGAGCGTCGCGTTGTCGACCGAGATGTCGCCGTTTTCACGGCCGTAGAGCGGCCACACGACACCGTAGATCACGTCGTTGCTCGCACGTCGCGTGAAGCCGACGCGATACTCGTCGATACGGCGTTCGCCGAAGCCGGCGACCACCGCGCGCAGCTCTTGCGGCGCTGCACCAAGTGTGTCGAATAGATAACGAATGGCCGTTCGGACGGTATGCGGACGTACGCGTTCGTCCGCATCGCGACAAGCCGAGTAGTACGCGTCCGGAAGCAGGCATTCGAACTCGCAGCCGGGCAGCGCGATCGACAGGTTCGGGCCGCCTTGGGCCGTCCATTGTTCGAGGCACTGGCCGCGCTCGATCCGGCTGCCGTTTTCTTCTTCCTGCCAGCGGAACAGCGGCGCGCCGGCCGGCGCGGCGACGACTGCCAGCAGGAAGCGCGGATCGGCGAGGATCGGCGAAGTTTCCGGCAGGTCGCCGAAGCTCAGCTTCGGGGCGTGCTGGCCGATTGCCGCGTGGGCGAGCTGCTGGGCCAGCCGGTAGGTCTCGACGTGGTGCCGCGGCAACTGGTCGATGCTGTAGAGGAACGGCGCGAGGCCGACGAGGGTGCCGTTCGCGAGCACGTGCGCTTGCAGATGCGTTCGCAGCGCGTCGGCAACGTCGCCCTTGAGCGGGCCCGACGGAATCATGTAGCGCGTCCAGGCGAGGACCGGGACGGCGACCAGCAGCGCATCGTACGGTTGGCCGTCGTGCTCGATCACCATCGACTCGCTGTGCGTCTCGGCCATGTCGGCGAGCGCGCCGTAGGCGTCGGGGTGATTCTGCTGAAGATGGTCGAGCGCGGCGTCGAGCGTAGTCTGATTGCCGTTGCGGACGATCTTGGCGAGCAGCGTATCGAGCTTCGCTTCCCAGAAGCGATCCTCGATGCGGCTGCCCGACGCGAAGAGCGCAAGTGACAGACCGACCAGTTTGTCGGCATCGGGGGGGAGGCGTTTGGCGATTCGCTGGCGCATATTAAAGACGTATATAGAAAGAGGCGAAGAACCTCACATTCTAGTCCGTTCTTTGCACCATAAGCGATCTCGTGGCCAAGCATGGCCGGACGGCCGAATTGCGGCCTGTGTAAAAAAGTTTCTGCGAAACCCCTTGCGCTCACGACGTGAGCTGCTTAGAATCACGCCTCTTTCGCGCTAACGGAAACGCGGCGCGGAAGGAAGGGAAGCGGTGCTGTCGGGTTCGGTCGTAGCGAGCCTTGGCGGTACAGGAAGTTGAGCCCCGCAGTCGCAACGAAGTCGTTCAGAAAGTTGTTGACGAGCTGCGAAACACGGTTCATAATTTCGCTTCTCTGCTGCTGAAAACGCAGCGCTGCTGAGAAACACGGAGTTTCTCGCAGAAATGCTCTTTAAAAATTAACAGCCGATAAGTGTGGGCGCTTGATGGCAGCGAGCTGATCCTCGGATCAGATAGCGAAAGTATCAAGAGTCTCACACTAAAGTAAGTCAGGTTTATGAAGTGATTCATATTCCTGTCAGCTTTGAGTGAGCGACCGGTTCTTAAC